>JAHFHI010000010.1 GCA_023246995.1 Candidatus Omnitrophota bacterium | reverse complement strand
AATCAAATTCCTTTTTGACCCGCGCCAGTATTTTCAAGCCCTCTTGAAGGCCGGGGCCGCGAAAGGACTTTCCCGAAGAACGGTTGGCTTTGTCGTAGCTCGCTTTAAACACATAAGGAATCTTAAGCTCGCGGGCAACGGCTGAAATTTTTTCGGCATGCCGCAGAACGCTCGCCTCGCTTTCAATAACGCACGGGCCTCCGATCAGGACAAGCTGGCGGGGATCTCCGAAAATGACCGCCCCGGCTGAAACCGCCTGAACGCTCATGGGAGCTCCACTTTGCCGGCCGCGAGCACGCCCGCTTCTTCGTGAACTCCGGGCTGCAGGGACGCCTCCGGGCTCTCAACGCCTTCAATTCCGTGTTCGACTTGATAATCAAGCGCGTGGCGGATGAACTCCCGGAAAAGCGGGTGCGCCCGGTCGGGCTTCGACTTAAACTCCGGGTGAAACTGGCTCGCCACAAACCAGGGGTGATCCTCAAGCTCGATAATTTCCACAAGTTTTCCGCCGGGAGAAAGTCCGGAGAGGCGGAATCCCTTTTTCTGAAAATCTTCCCGGTACTGGTTGTTGAACTCATAGCGGTGGCGGTGGCGCTCCATGGTCTCGTCGGTTTTGTAGGCCTTTTGAGCCGCGCTGTCCTTTTTCAAGTGGCAGGCAAGAGCTCCAAGGCGCATGGTGCCGCCCAGATTCTCCACCTTTTCCTGCTCTTCAAGCAGGCTGATCACCGGATAGGATGTCTTTTTGTTAAATTCCGTCGAATTGGCTCCCTTCCATCCGAGGACATTGCGGGCAAATTCGATCGTCGCGCACTGCATGCCAAGACAGATGCCAAAAAAAGGAATGCCGTTCTCGCGGGCGTGCTGGATCGCCAAAAGCTTGCCTTCGATGCCGCGCATGCCGAAACCGCCCGGCACAAGAATCCCGGCGATCCCCTTAAAAAGCTGGGCCGCGCTCGCCCGGGTGACTTTCTCGGAATTGATGCGTTTGACGACCACCTGGCTGTCGCTCGCGATCCCGCCGTGCTTCAGCGATTCGTAGATGGATTTATAGGCGTCCTGAAGATCGATATACTTTCCGACCACGGCGATCTTGACCGAGTGCTTGGGGTGAAGCGCTCGCTCCACGACCTCTTTTTTCCACGCGTGCAGGCTTCCGGCCTTGTATTCGATTTTAAGATAGCGGCAAATCACCTCATCCAAACGCTGTTCCTTGAAAATAATCGGGACTTCGTAAATAGAGCGCACATCCCGGGCCTCGATGACCGCTTCGTCCTCGACATTGCAAAAAAGAGCGATCTTCTCTTTGATCGAATCAGAAAGTCTTTTCTCGGTCCGGCAGAGGAGAATGTCGGGCTGAATACCGATTTCGCGCAGCGTGCCCACGCTGTGCTGGGTGGGTTTTGTTTTAAGCTCCCCGGCCGCGCGGATATAAGGCACGAGCGTCAGGTGGACAAAGATCGAATTTTCCCGCCCCACCTCGTGTCGAAACTGGCGCACCGCTTCAAGGAACGGGAGCGACTCAATATCGCCGACCGTGCCCCCGATTTCCGTGATCACCACATCAATGCGCTTGCCGCGCGAAACGGCGCGGATTCTTTCCTTGATCGCGTCGGTGATATGCGGCACCACCTGGACCGTGGCTCCCAGGAATTCGCCTTTCCGTTCCTTGGTAATGACTTCATTGTAAATCTGGCCGGTGGTGACATTGTTGGCCCGGGTGGCGGCGATATTCGTGAAACGCTCATAGTGTCCGAGATCCAGATCGGTTTCCGCGCCGTCGTCGGTCACGTAAACCTCGCCGTGCTGATAAGGGTTCATGGTCCCGGGATCCACGTTGATATAGGGGTCAAGCTTCTGGAGAGTCACTTTGAGGCCTTTGGCTTCCAGAATCCGGCCGATCGAGGCCGAGGCAATGCCCTTGCCCAGCGAGGAGACAACGCCGCCCGTGACGAAAATATATTTAGGCATTCAAAATCCCTTTCTCTTGAGTCAAGGTATGCGCGCGCAGAGGTGCTTGATAAGTTTTCATACGCCGAGCCCGGCTCCGGACTCGGCCATTTTTCGCTCCACCACGGAAACATCCTCCGCCGTATCCACGCTCCAGGAATCATGCGGCGTCTCGATCACCCGAATGGCCACGCCGCGCTCAAGAATGCGCAGCTGCTCGAGTTTTTCGGCATCCTCTAAAATCCCCGTCTTCCATCCGATGAAATCGAGCAGGAATTCCCGCTTGTAGGCATAGATGCCGAGGTGCTTCAAAAAAGAAATGCCCTGCGCCGCATCCCGGTAGTAAGGTAAAGGAGAGCGTGAAAAATAAAGCGCGTTTTTATTTTCATCACAAACCACCTTGACCACATTCGGGTTTTCATAATCGAGAGCCCCTTTGCGCGGCACGGCCAGCGTGGCCACGCGCACCGCGGCGTCTTTTTCAAAAAGACCGGCCAGGAGATCAATCCCGGCGGGATGAATCATGGGTTCATCGCCCTGAATATTGACGATGACTTCGGCCTTCGAGCCCCGGGCCACCTCCGCCACTCTTGAACTGCCGTTGGGGTGATCGGTGCGCGTCAAAACCGCGCGGCCTCCGAAGCTCTCGACACACTCGAGGATTCTTTTGTCATCGCAGGCCACCACAAGTTCGGAGAGCTTTGCGGCCGCCCGGGCGCGCTCCCAAACCCACTGGATCATAGGCTTGCCCTGAATGGGCCGGAGAACTTTTTCAGCCAGCCGGGTGGAACCCAGCCGGGCCGGAATGACCCCGAGGATTTTCATGCTTTAGCCTTGGCCGCGCCGCGGCCGTTTGAAGTATAAAGATCAAGGACTTTTTCAAGTTCCCCGGGCAGAACCAAAGCCGTGCCGAGTTTGCCGACCACGACGCCGGCCGCCAAGTTCGAAAGCATCGCGGCTTCCCGGCTCGCGGCCCCGCTTGCGAGGGCGAGGCCAAAAACCGCAATCACGGTATCGCCGGCGCCGGAAACATCATAGACTTCACGGGCCGCGGTCGGAATTTTGACAAGGCCTCCTTGACGGTCAAAAAGAGCCATGCCTCCCTCTCCGAGAGTGATGAGCACAAATTCGCATTTCAATTTCTTGAGGAGCTCACGCCCCACTTCTTCCAAAGACCGTTCTTTTCTTCCGCCCAGGGCCTCCGCCGCGCCGTACGCTTCCTTGCGATTCGGCGTAATGGCCGTGACCCCGGCGTAATAGGGAATGTTCTTTTCTTTCGGATCTACAAGAACCGGTTTTTGGGCTCTCTTGGCAAGACGCACAACCTCTTTTAAAAGCTGCGGCTGAATGACGCCCTTGCCGTAATCTTCCAGAATCACCACATCCACCTCGGAAATCTTGTGGCGCACAAATTGAAGAATCTTTTTGATGTCTTCGGCGGAGACATCCCCGGTTTTTTCACGGTCAAAGCGCACCACCTGTTGGGAGTGGGCGATGATCCGGGTTTTAAGAGAAGTAGGACGGGCTTTGTCGTAGACAATGCCCCCGGTGTCAATTCCCTGCCGGCGCATGAGCTTTAAAAGGCCGCGGCCTTCCCGGTCCCGTCCCACGACCCCGCAGGGGTAAACCCGGCCCCCGAGGCTGTGAATATTCGCCGCTACGTTCAGAGAACCTCCCGGCATATAGGATTCGCGCTCGACATTGACCACCGGCACGGGAGCTTCAGGAGAAATGCGGTCCACTTTCCCCCAGATAAACTGGTCCAGGATCAAATCCCCCACGACCAGGACACTGGCCTTGGAGAATAGGCGGATACAACCTAAAAGACGTTTTTTTTCAGCCGTGCTGATAGCAAGTGCTTGAGCCATAGGGATTTGAGGCCAGATTTAAGCCGCTAGAATAGCATCGAACCCAGCCTATGTCAATGAAAGGAAAAATGCTTAACTCGTTTATTAACAATGGGTTAAGATTTAAAATCAGAGACTGGGGATTTCGCGGAGCTCGCCCGGTCAGGCGAAGAGTTTTTTAAATTTGAACCGCCAGCGTTTGAAGCCTTCGTAAAGACCGGACACCTCGACCCAAAAAACGACCGGGTTGTCGGCCGTGCGGGTGACTTTGATGCGGGTGATGGCATAGGGCCCCTCGCCGGTCTTTTCAAGTTTCTTGTACGCCGTTGAAAATCCAAGCCGGTAACCCGCGTCCCGGGCGACTTCAACGACACGCGGATCCACATCCCCCAGGGGATAGGCAACATACTGAATCGGACGGGCGAGCATCTCTTCAAACCCCCATTTGGATTCGAAAAGCTCCCGGCGGATCTGCTTTTCTTCCATGGAAATAAGGGAAGGGTGCGTGGCCGTATGCCCGCCTACCGTAACCAACCCGCTTTGGAGAAGCGCTTTGACGGTCGCCGCCGACATGCTGCCGTTGGTTTCGGCCCTGACGCTTTCGCTGACGAGAAAAATCGTCGCCGGAAAACCGTGTGCTTTCAGAACCGGGAAGGCTTCTTTTTCAAAGCTCGTATTGCCGTCGTCAAAGGTGATGACGATTTCTTTACCCCGAGGTTTGCGCCGGCCCGTATAGATTTCATAAAACTCATCCATGGAAATGACCCGGAAGCCGAGATTCTTCAGAAAATCCATCTGCCCGGAAAAACTTTCGCGGCTGACAAAGTTTTTTTCTTGCCGGGCATCCTGCGCCGACCCGATAAAGTGATACATCAAAACCGGAACCGTCCCGGGCAGCGGCAAAAAGGCCAGCCCAAGACCGAAGAAAAGGACGATCATGGCAGTCACAATCGCGGCAATTTTTAGGATACGGTGTTTCATTTTTTACTCCTGAACGCGGCCCGGGCGGTAGTCCGTGAGTTTTGAACTCACGGACCCTAAGACCGGAATATTAACCTTCATTTTGATGGGGATACGCCTTTTGTCAAGGCCGATCCATCCCCGGACTTTGCCCCGGCGGAAAAAAATACCCTGAAACCCCATGACCGGTTCGATCTCGACGGCCGGAATTTTGCCCACCCCGGGCACATCCATCTTCTGCCTGCGGTGAAGCTTCACTTCCATTTTCCAGTTCTTGCCTTCCGCGTGCACGGGAATCCATAGGGAACCGGCTCCCTCGAGATCAAGGGTCCTAAAAAAATACCCGCAGGAAACCTCATCCTGGCTCCCGGCGGCGATAGGCTCCGGGCCCCTGGCGGGATTCAGTAAATTACGCGCCTCATGGCTCCCTTGGTCATAGACCATAATCTGACGCACCTGCCGGCGGCCTTCCTGGAGATTTTTTTCGTACCGCAGGGAATAAAGATGTTCGGTGTCGATAAACGAATGATGCTCATCCCGCACTTTATAGACAAGGTCGATCATCGGATAGGAACGGACCCGAACCGTAACGTGATAGGCCCGCCGGCCTTGGATCGGCACAATCCCCTCGACCTCGGCCTCGGCTTTGCCGACCGGAATGCCCAAATAGGAGATGGCGTAAACGATCCTTTCCCCGACGGATAGTTTTCTTTCAGGGGAAACGGCCAAGACTTCCGCCCCGGCCACTCCTGCGGGTAGCAGCGCGGAAAGCAGAAAAAAAGATAAAAATTGGCCTTTCATGCCCGCAGCCGTCCGGTTTCAAACGCGTTTAAAAAATTCCGTTCTTCGAGCATTTCCCAAGCCTCTTCGGGTTTCAAATCCTGAAGGCACTCGCGGCCGATACAAGCGCTGTTATAGCGAAACTTCCGGTAGCAGGGGCGGCAATCAAGATCCCGTTTATAAAGGCTGATCGCCCGCGGGCTCGGCGGATAGGGCCCATAAACCCCGGGATCCACGGGGCCAAAGAAAGCAATCGCGGGCGTTTGCAAGCTGTGCGCCAGATGCATGAGGCCTCCGTCGTTGCCGACAAAAAGATCCGCGCGCTCCAAAAGCGCCGCGGAGACATTGAGCGAAATACGCCCTGTCAGGTTCACGCAAAGAGATTTTAACAGCGACTTCAGCTCTTCATGAAGCGCGCTTTCACCGGGGCTCCCGACAAGAAAAATCGCGGCCGCCCCGAGGCGTTTTGAGAGTTTCTCGATCAGTTCGGCAAAATAAGGGACCGGCCAGCGTTTGAAATGCGCGTCGCGTCCCCAGGACTCTCCGCCGCCGGCGCTCGCCACCAGAAAAGGCCCGCCTGATTTAGGCAAATGGGTCTCGATAATTTCCTGCGCCGCGGCGCGATCCTCGGGGCCCGAATAATATTCAAGAAATCGATTTTCGACTTTGACGCCTGCCCGTTCGGCCAAATCGCAGAAAAAATCCGCCACATGCCGGTCCTTAAAACCATCGTCGAGCCGCAGGCGATGGGTATGAAAAAATCCGCGCCCCTTGTAGTCAAACCCGGCACGAACCGGAATCCGCAGAAAAACCCCTCCAAAAAATCCGAATTCCCCGCGCAGCGAATAATCCAGGAGGAGCTCATAGCGCTCCCGTGCAAGCTCGCGGCCCAAGCGCAGGGCATCCTGAAGGTTTTTTAAAATATTCTGCCGGTGATAGAGATCCTTGTCGAGAATGCGGATCCCGTCCACATGAGGATTACCCTGCACCACGGCCGCGGTACGTGAGCCCAGAAGCATGTCCACTTTCTCGACCGTGGGAATCAGCCGGAGCGCCCTCAAAACCGGAGTCACAAAAAGAAGATCCCCGATGCCATAGGGGTGAACGATCAAAACACGGCGAAGGCTTTTCATGAAATTCCCCCTTTCCCCTGCTTTAAAGTTCCTTCCGTTGCGGGAAGGCTCCCACCCAGCGGCTCCCTTAGGCGATCCTCAAAAAAGCAGACCTCTTTCCACACGTCTTCCACGAGAACCGCATCAAGACACAAAAAATGAATCTGGCAGCGATGCGCCAAGCACGGACTGCATCCGGGGTCTTTATGCACGACCCGCGAAAACTCGCCAAGCGGTCTCCATCGAACCGGGGAAAGCCCGGGATCCGTACGCCCGAAAATGGAAACCACGGGCGTCCCAACTGCCGCGGCGATATGCACGGGCCCGGAATCATTTGAAATGAGCATGGCCGAACGCTTGAGGAGAACCCCGAGCATCCCCAGACTCAAACGGCCGGTTAAATCCCAGAGGGGCCCGGAAACCTGCCCGGCAAGCCTTGCGGCCGTCTCCCGGTCTTCCCGGGCGCCGACAACGAGCAAGGCCGCGCGATACTGTTTCGCAATCTTTTCGCCGAGGCGGCCAAACCTTTCGGCAGGCCAGCGTTTGGAAGGGCAGCTCGCACCCGGGCTCAACACCACCCAGGGCCTATCCGGGGGAATCCGTAAAAATTTCACAAGCGCCTCAAGAGACGACGCGGCCCGGGGGGCTAGCGGAAAGTGGGTTTGAATTTTCTCGGGAGCCTTGAGACCAAGAGGCGCCAGCAAATCAAAATTGTAAAACGCCTCGTGTTTCTTCCCCTCTTTTTTTAGATCCGGATAGGCGTGCGTGAGCGCCCAGGCGCATTTGCGTTTCCACCCGATACGGACCGGAATCCCTGCAAGCCAGGCGGCCAGATGCATGCGGTTGGTGGCATGCAGGTGGATGACCGCGTCAAAATGTTTCGCGGCAAGCCTCGAGGCAAACTTCAAATTGCCGAACCATCCGTGCTCGCTCCCTTTTTTATCATAAAAAATCACCTCATCTAAAAAAAGATTGCCCCGGACGATATCCTGGTTTTGGAGCAACGTGAGGCAGGCCAAAAAGGCCCGCGGAAAGTGCCGGCGCAGTTCCTGAAAAACGGGGGTTGAAAGCACGAGATCCCCGATGCGGTCGGCCCGCGTGACCAGGATCCTTTTCGGACGTAAAAAATCAGGAGACGCGGGTTTCGAATCTTTCATGCAAAACTTCCCGGCAGGCTTGCCAGACGGTTTCGGGGGCGAGATCATCAAGGCACTTTCTGGCCCCAAGAAGGCACACGGGCGACTGGCAGGGAGAGCAAAAAAGAGGACGCCGCACCATCCGGAATGCCGGCCCCTCATGAGCGAATTTTCCGGGATGCGTGGGGCCGAAAATCGCGACGACCGGCACGCCCAGCTCAAAACCAAGATGGGCCAGAGCGCTGTCATTGGCCACCACAAGAGACGCGCGCGAAGTTAAAGCCGCGAGCTCGGGGAGTGTGGTGCGTCCGGCCAGGTTGAAGATGCGGGAGGCATCCAGATTTACAAGAGGTTCCAGAATCGCGCGTTCGCGCTCATCGCCGACCAGAAATATCGGATGAGGAAAAGCGGCGAGCAATTTTAATAAAAGCTCCTTGAACCCCGAAAAACGCCAAGTCTTAAGCTCGCTTGCCGCCGCGGGCGCCAGCAAAATCCAGCCCGAGGACGCCCGGATATTAAGATCCCTCAAGATTCCAAGAACCGACGCCTGTCCGGCGGAGTCAAAAAAATCAAAGCAGGGAATCGTCTCGGGGATCTTCCAGCCCATGCCGGCGAGAACTTCCAGATGCCGGCTTCGCATGTTCAGGCTCTTAAAGCGGCGCAGCGGGGAGCTTCTTTTGGGGATTCCGAGAAAAAACGGAATCGCCGTGTTTCGAAGATCCACGGCCGCATCATAGGAATCCCGGGCCAATTCTTTTAGAAATTCCGCTTTTTGCTTAAGCGGCGCCTGTTTGTCATAAACGAGAAGGCGGCCGATGATGCTGCTTGAGCGCAGGACCTCGGCCCCCTTCGGGCCCGCCACGACGGTAAGCGAAGCTTCCGGAAACATTTGATGAAGCGCGCTTAGCACAGGCGTCGTCATGATGACGTCCCCGACATTACTCAACGTGATGACCAGAATACGCCGCGGCGATTTCATCGCAAACCCGCCACGGGACTGGCGGCCGGTTCTTTACCAAACCAGTCCTGTTCTTCAAGCGCCGCTGAAACTTGCGCCGGGGTAATCCCGGCAAGCCAATCCTTGGGAGCAGTTTCTCCGTACCACGGAATTTTAAATCCGGCCGGAACATGACTTAAGACAATCGTCCGGCCGGTTCCACGAGGCCCGGTAAGCCCCGGATCCGTGGGGCCAAAAAGCGCGACGACAGGCGCTCCGGCGCCGGAGGCAATGTGCATCGGTCCGGAATCACCCGAAACCACAAAACGTGCCTGCTGATAAAGGGCCCCGAGCTCGCCCAGGCTTGTCCTGCCGATCAGCGAAACTACCCGCGCGCGGCGAACACGCTCCAAAACCTCCTGGCCAAGCACCCGGTCGCGAGCGGCGCCGGTCAGGACGACGGTTAGGCCGCTTCGCTCGCTGATCCTGTCCGCCAGCTCGGCAAAATGCGCCGTCGGCCAGCGCTTGGGTTCCCAGTTGGCGCCGAGGTGAAAACACGCAAAGGCTTCAAGCCCGTTTGTTTCGATCAGCTTCCGGGCCGCGGCCCGATCGGCCTTTGAAAAATAAAACCGGTAACAGCTGCCTTGCGCCGTCTTCAGCCCGGCATGGGTCAAGAGCTCGAGAAAATAATCCACTTGATGCAGGGGCCGGGAAGGTTCCTCGACCGCCCGGGTCAAAAACCATTTCCGCCCTGAAGCGTAACCGATGCGTTCCCGGGCTCCGGCGAGCCAGGTTAAAAAAGCCCGGGTCCGGGAGCGGTGAAAAAGATAGGCTTGATCCCATTTGCGGGCGCGCAAAGCGAGTCCGAAAAAAATCCGCGAAGGGAAAAAACGGTGTTCTTTCTTTTCATCAAAAGTCAGAACCCCGGTAACGGCCGGATGGGCCTCAAGGATTTGGCGGCAACGCTCGGGCGCCGCGCAAAAAATTTCGCTGCCAGGAAAGTTTTCGCGAAGAGCCTCAAGGGCGGGGATCTGAAAAAGGATGTCCCCGAGCCAGTTTTTGGTCACGACAAGAATTCTCATGGGATTACGAACGGGCGCCCAGCTCGTGAGGGACTTTCTGAATTTGGGAAAGCTGCCTTAAAACGGCGTCCCGCACCTCGGTAACCGAAATCTGCTTTAAGCACGCCAAATTGTCGGGATTGCGGCAGACGCCGCTGTAGCAGGGCTGACACGGAAGCCGGCTCGCAAGCACGCGCGCGCCCTGCGCCGGCGGCATGTGCCGCTTGGGATCGGTCGGTCCGAAAAGCGCCACGATTTTTGTCTGCACGGCGGCCGCAACATGAAGCGGCGCGGTGTCGCCGGTGACGAGCACATCCAGTTTTCGGATAAGCGGCACCAGTTCGGCGAGGGATGTTTTGCCGATCAAGTTGAGCACTCCCTCGGAGTGCTGCCATACCGCCCCGGCCGCGGCATCCTCGGAAGACCCGATCAAAATCACATGACAGCCGGCCTCTGTAACAAGCCGCGCCGCAAGTTCCTGAAAATAGGCGGCCGGCCAACGCTTCGTCGGCCAGTTCGGGCTTGACCCGACCACAAACCCGATGAGTTTCTCCCCTTCTTTCAGATGGGGTAACAGTTTCTCTTCCATGCTGCGCTCCGCCGAAGGGTCCGCCCAAAGTTCAAGGTCTTCGTCAAATTCCCGGACTCCCAACTTGGAAAGGATGCGGTGCTGATGGCGGACCGGCGAATCGGAAACCGAAAAACTGCGGTCCGGCCTGTTTAAGAGAAATCCGAACATCCCCCGGCTGAAGCCGTAGCGCTCCCGCGCGCCGCCAAGAAAACTCAAAAGATGGGTCCACTTGGAGTTTTGAAAATCCACAGAGAGATCGAAATCCTCCCGCCGCAGGCGTTTGGCGATACGCAGGAGATAGCCGGGCCTCGAAAACTTACGACGATCCACGGGGATGATTTCATTGACATAGGGAATGCCCGAAAGGATCTGCCCGAGGCGGCGGTCGATCAGAAGGGCCAGATGCGCGTCGGGAAACCGCCTGCGAATCATGCGGAAACTCGGGACCGCCAGAATTAAATCTCCCATGGAGCCGAGCTTGATCAAGAGGATGCGTTTTTCGGAAATAATCTCCTGGTAAACCCGGCACGTGGCTTCCGCCATTTTTTCGAGGTTAAATTCTTCCTGAACGCGGGCCTTCAGATTCGCGGCCAAAGCCCGGCCCCGGGCCGGGTCCTTCATGATTTCTTCGATCGCCTGCGCCATGCCCTGAATGTCCCCCGGAGACACCAGAAGTCCGTCGCGGCCGTGCTCAATAATGTCAAGGACTCCTCCGAGCCCGGTCGCAAGGACCGGGGTTCCGACAGCCCCGGCTTCGATCACGACCCGGCCGAAAGCCTCGGGGACAAGCGTCGGGAGAACCAGGAGATCGGCTTCTTTTAAAAGTCCCGGGATATCGCGGCGCGTGCCCAAAATCTTTACGCACCCGCCCAGGTGAAGCTGCTGAATCGTCTGGCGGATCGTCTCGGTGTACCGGGTCCTCCCTTTTTGCTCCGAACCGACGAGCCAGACCTCCAGATCCGGATGCTTTCGATGGACCAAGTGCACAGCCTTTAAAAATTCAACCTGGCCTTTGATGGGAGAAAAACGCCCGACATTGATAATCCGGAAACTCCGCTCCCGGAAAGCCGGCTTCTCTTCAGCCGGGCTTTCGGAGAACTCCGAAAGATCCACACCGCGGTGAACGAGGCGGATTTTATCGGGCGGGACTTTAAAGTCATCGATCATGTGCCGGCCGATCACGCGCGAAATCACGATGACCCGCTTCCCCCATCCCATGATCCAGCTCAAGGGATGCGCGGAATAATAGCCGTGACAGGTCGTCACAAAAGGCCGCCGGGTCGCCAGAGCTGCAAACCAGGCAAGCCAGGCCGGGACACGGCTGCGGGCGTGAACGATATCGATTTTTTCACGCTCGATCACCTCTATCAGTCT
>JAHFHI010000219.1 GCA_023246995.1 Candidatus Omnitrophota bacterium | reverse complement strand
TATTCTGCTCGTCAATAACCAGATTTACGGGCTCACCAAGGGCCAGTATTCTCCGACCTCCGACATCGGAAAAGTGACGAAGTCCACGCCTTACGGCTCGATTGATTATCCGATTAACGCGCTTTGTGTCGCGATTGCTTCCGAGGCCACCTTTATCGCGCGCACGCTTGACACCGATCCGACCCACATGAGCTATGTGATGGAGCGCGCTATGAAGCACCGGGGTGTTTCGTTTGTCGAGATCTATCAGAACTGCATCATTTTTAACGACAAAACGTTCGCGCCGGTGACCGGGCGGGAGACCCGCGAAGACCGCATGGTGTATCTCGAGGGCGGTAAGCCGCTTGTCTTCGGAAAAAACCGTGACAAGGCGATCCGTTTAAAGGGCCTGAAACCCGAAGTGGTGGATCTTGCAGGGACGGACCCCAAGGACCTTTTGATCCATCGCGAGGAAGAGGCGAGCCCGCATTATGCCTATCTTCTTACCCAGATGACTTATCCCGAAATGCCCGTGCCTTTCGGAGTGCTTCGGGCTATTGAGCGGCCAACCTACGAGGATCTTATGGAAAAGCAGATTCAGGACGTGATCAAAGCCAAGGGCAAAGGCAGGTTGAAGGACCTGATTTACGGGGCCAGCACCTGGACCGTTCAATGAAGTGCCCTTCCTGCGGCCATCAAAATATTGAGGGCGAAGACCGGTGCCAGCAGTGCCTTCATACGCTCATGGTGCATCCGCTCCCGAAGAGAAACGACAACTTTCAGACCGTGATGATGACGGCCCCGGTTTCGGAGCTTTTGACCGGCAAGGATCTTCTCGTGGCCAGCCCCAACGACACGATCCAGAAAATCTTAAAAATTTTCCAAAAAGAAAATAAAAACTGCGTGCTTGTTTACAGCAAAAAAAAGCTGGTGGGGATCTTAAGCCAGCGCGATATTCTCTGGAAAGTGGCCGCGAAGCATAAGGATCTTTCCAAGGTGAAAGTTGAAGAAGTCATGACCCGAAATCCCGAATATGTGACGGAAACCGCGCCCATTGCTTATGTGGTCAACAAGATGGCCATGGGCGGCTTCCGTCATGTGCCGGTCCTGGCCGAGGACGGCACCCCGCACAGCATCATCCTGATTAAAGACGTCCTGAAGTATTTGGTCCGCCGTAATAAACCTTCGAAGGACGCCGCTGCGTCCTGACCTTCTCTATCCTCCGCGCGTATCTTCGGGGAGGGGGTAACAATGCATCATATTTTTATCGCCGGAGCCGGCTATACGGGCATGGCGGTGGCGCGGCATTTCCGCTCCAAAAATCAAAAAGTCTGGGCCCTCACGCGAAGCGCGGATAAAGCCGCACAACTTGAAAGCCTGGGGGTTGCGCCCGTCGTGCGGGATCTTTGCGGGGCATCCTCTGAAGCGCCTCTGAAAATTCCCCCTGCGCATTTTGTCGTGATCTCGCTAGCCCCTGACGAGCGCAGTGAAGAGTCCTACCGGAAAACATACGTGGAAGCGGTCGGGCGCCTGCTGGCGGCCATGAAAGCCAATCCGCGTCCTTTTTTGGTGGTCTACCTTTCGAGTATCGGGGTTTATGGAGACCGCGCCGGGGCCTGGGTGGAGGAGTCCACACCGCCTGAACCTGATAGTGAACGCGGCCGTATTTTGCTCGAAGCCGAAAACCAAGTTCTGGAATCCGGATTTCCCGCGCTAATTTTCAGGCTCGGCGGCATTTACGGGCCCAGCCGCAATCCTCTGGCGCGGCTGCGCAAAAAAGAAGGGGAATCGCAAGCCCGGGACGCGTGGCTTAATCTCATTCATCTCGAAGACATCGTCGGCGCGATGGAAGTTCTTTTTAATAAGGGGAAGGAAGGGGGGATTTACCTCGGCGTGGATGACGAACCGGTGAAGCGTTCGGAGATTACGGGTTGGCTGGCCCGGCAGCCGGATTTCATGGACAGGGTCTTGCCTCCGGGCTTTAAAACGGATTCAACTTCCGGGAAGCGCTGCTCCAACAAAAATCTAAAAGCCCTTGGTTACTCTTTCCGTTTTCCTAATTTTCGCGAAGGCTATCAGGCGCTCATTCATTCCGCCGAACTTTAAGCGATGCCTTTGGGTCATTTAAAACACCAAGTTTAGCGTGGCGCGGAATATGCTTTTGTCCGGGCCGAATGGTTTTTAATTTGAAGCGGAATTTTTTTTACAGAACATTTTAGGGAAAAATAGGGGATCGCTTGCTCTCCTCTGATAGAGCATAACCCAAATAAACATAATAGGTTATGGCGAAAGCCCGTGCTTTAAAAGCCATGCATAAGCGGGCCTCACGAGGGGGCGTAATTTGGATGCCTGCCACTATTTTAACTAGTTGACATCTTCAAAGAAGACGGGTATTATCTGGGCGTTGGTAATTCAAGCGAAGCTCTAAGGTCAGTAAATTAATCAGGCCGTAAGCTTAATTACGCTTACGGCTTTTTTAGCTTTTAATGCCCTCATTCTTCCTAGAAAGGAAATTACGACTATGACACTAGGTACAGTAAAGTGGTTCAATAACGAAAAAGGGTTCGGATTCATCGCTCCCGAGAATGGCGGAAAGGATGTCTTTGTACATCACACCGCAATTCAGGGAACCGGGTATAAGAGCCTTAACGAAGGGGATCGCGTGCAGTTTGACGTGACCCAGGGACCCAAAGGTGATCAGGCTTCGAACGTTACGAAGGCTTGATTCGAATGTAATTTAAGAAAACCCCGTCCTTAACCGGACGGGGTTTTTTTTTGCAGCACAATCGCATCCCGAGAAATTCCCGCCGTACTTTGAGGATATGAGAAGATTCCATGATCATCAGGGGCCTCGTCGCAGAGGCCCGCATCGCTCCCAGGACCGCCGGCCATCAAGTCGGCGTCCCTCTTTTTCCCCTGCACGCCGCCAAGTCAATGAAGCGGAAAGCCGTTTTTTAAGCGGGACGGTTGTAGATCCATCGCCCCGGATACGGCTGGAAAAAGGTTCCTCTGAACTGACCATGCGCGCCATGGATTTGATTGCGCCCATCGGAATGGGGCAGCGGGGATTGATCGTGGCCCCGCCCGGATCCGGAAAAACGACATTCCTCAAGCATATCTGCCAGGCCGTTCATGCCGCATACCCGCAAGTGAAGCTTTATTGCCTTCTGATCGACGAAAGACCCGAAGAGGTGACGGATTTCCGCCGCAGCATTCAGGCTGAAGTCCGGTGGTCTTCTTCGGATGAGGATTATGAGCATCATATTGCCACGGCCGATACCCTGATGCGCCAAGCCTACGGCGAAGCCGGAAACGGAGAAAATGTCATGATCGTGATCGATTCTCTGACCCGGCTTTCACGGGTCCACAATGCCGAGAGCCGATCAAGCGGCAGGACGCTTTCGGGAGGTGTGGACGCGCGTGCGCTCGAAATTCCCCGGCGTATTTTCGGCTCCGCGCGGAAAATCGAAAACGGGGGATCGCTCACGATTCTTGCCACGATCCTGGTTCAAACCGGAAGCCGGATGGATGAAGTGATTTTCGAGGAGTTCAAAGGCACCGGAA
>JAHFHI010000218.1 GCA_023246995.1 Candidatus Omnitrophota bacterium | reverse complement strand
TCAAGCCCTTCAACCGGTTTTTTTATTTTTAAGAGCTCGCCGGCCCCGATGAGTTTTCCCTTTTTGAAAAATTCCGTAAAGCCCTGGCGTTCGAGTTCGGCTAAGGATTCCTTGAGATAATTGCGGGCCGCGCTCCCGAGGGAGACTTTAAAAAGGATCCGGGTTTCGGCCCCGGAGAATTTCGAAAGCAAAAAATCCGCGACGGTTTCAGGACGGCTTGATACCGCCTCGAGGCGGCAATCCGGGCAAAACGTGCGGCCGGCCCGGGCGAAAAAAACACGCAGGTAATCATTGATTTCCGTCTGCGTCCCGACCGTTGACCGGGCGTTAGTGATGACATTCTTGGCCTCGATTGCGATCGCCGGGGGAATTCCGGAAACAAAATCCGCGTCCGGGCGCTCCATGCGCTCCAAAAACTGCCGGGCGTAGGCGGAAAGAGATTCGACATAGCGGCGCTGGCCCTCGGCATAAAGCGTGTCGAAGGCAAGCGAGGATTTCCCGGAACCCGAAACGCCCGTGATCACGTAAAGTTTTCTGTGAGGGAGCGTGAGATTCAGGTTTTTGAGATTATGGGTTTTGACACCCTGAAGGGTAATAGCATCCACGGGGCTGGTTCCGGATAAGAGGCCCTCCCCCAAAATCGGGCGGGAGGGCGCGCGGGCAAAACGTCCGCTTTAGAGTTCCCTTGCGATGAATTCCTCGATACGGCTAAAAAGTTTATCCCCGTCGGCCACACGCCTTGACTCCGGGGCAAGCTCAATCGAGGTCTGGGAGCGGCCCAAGCGCTTGAGCAAAAAAACAGCGACGCTTTCGTCGGCATCGTCAAACTGGCTGAAGTTGATATTGCGTACCCGGATCATCCCCTTTTCCTTTTCCGTTTCCTCAAGCTCCCAATCTTCGACGTTCTCAAGGGCCTCCATCGTTCGTAAATAAGTCAGGTCGAAGGCGAGCGGGTAGACCAGGACCTGGTCATGCGAAGGCCGCAGCTTTTCGGCCATGCGCGTTTGGCAGCCCGTCCCCAACCCCACTGCTAAAAAAATAACGGCGAGTATCCCTAGCGTATGTCTGAAGCGTATCATGCCTTTTTCCTCCTTAGAACTTGCCCGTCAAACGCACAAACGGGCCGTGGGTGTCGTAATCATTGGTGTTACGAAGATCATCGTCAAAATCCGTGAAATTATAACCCACGCCGAAACGCACGTAATCGTAAATTTCGCGGTCAATCTCGGTGAGCGCCCCGTGGCGAAGGGTCCGGGCCGCGTCGAACTGCCAGAGGGCGCGGTACTCGAGGCCCACGTCCCATTTGCGGGTCACATGAAAATTGAACCGGTGCGCCCACAGAAAGTGATGAAGGATAATTTCGTTGGTGAGGCTCGTATTAAGAATCGAGTTCTTGTAGGCGAGTTTCTCGACAACCCCCAGATAGCGATAAAGGTCATAGGCCAGATCAATGGCCATGATGTGCGCGCTCTCTTCGGTCTCAACCCCGGCAAAAAGCGCGGAGGTGAACTGAAAATCGCTTCCGGAGTCGCGCAGATAGGTGTAGCGGGTAAGAAAATTGAGCTTGTCAAAGTCAACCGGCCGGTAGGCAAACCCGGTGCTCATCTCCATGTAATTGCCCGGGGTGTCCTCGGGTTCGAGAAAGCGGGATTTGCCGTAATCGAGTTTCCCGAGGAAGGTCAGATCCTGATTGACCTTGTATTCGAGGGAATTGCGCGTAAGCAGCTGGAGCATCCGCGGGCTGTCCTGATCGCGCCGCGCTTCCAAGTAAGTCCTGGCCTTGAGGCGTTTCTTGTCCGAATAGGCCAGGCCCGCGGAAACGGTATTGAAGGTATTGGTGCGCAAAAGCGACAGGTCGGCCTGCTGGTCAAGAAGCCGGGTCGTGGAATTATCCAAATGACGGCGCTCGAATTTGCTCTCAAAACTCCAGCGCTCGTTAATCTGTTTTTCATAACCGAGAATCTCGGCGTAGCCGTCGGTCCCCTGATAATTCGAATACTCCCGTTCCGAGAAAACCCGGGACTGTTCCGAAAGCGCGTAGGAATTCCCCATCGAGGTCGCCAGCACGTTACGGCCGATCCCAAGATCCAGAACTTTCATGTTCGCGTAAGAACGCATGCGTTCGCGGTAGCGCTCAATCCCAAAAAGGGTCGAGTCGCCGATATTGCCGAACATCTGTTCCATGTAGGCGAAAAAGTTCCGCGTCACCTGGTAACGCACCCCGGCGCCGAACTGATGATTCTGCTTTTCATGAAATCCGGTTTGGGCTTTGAGGTAAGGCAGAATGCGGTCGTTAAAGCGGTACCCGAGCTTGGCCCCGATTCCGTTGTCAAAGGGAATCTCGGAAAGGAGCGTGGGACTCAAATTTGCAACGGGCAGATCCTGGATTTGACGGCGGTACTCGGCCTCGGCGAGCCACCGGTCGCGGTCATAAACAGTCTGCACGGTGTGCGTCTGAAGCTCTTGGTAGGGCGCGAAGATCCCATTCTCGGCAAGAGGACGAAGCTGGGTCACGACCTCGGCGGAATCAAACCGATAGCGGCTGTAAAAGTAATCGGTAAATTTATAGCGGGCCGCCACCCCGTATTTTTTGGTGCCTTCCTGGCTGCGGATTCTTTCGGTGGAAAAGCTGGGTTCGACTCCCTGCAGATAGCCGCTAACGTCGACTCGCTTCGCGGGCTTGGATTCCGCCTTGATCAAATAGGCGTTTTCCCGGGGGCGCGTGTTCTCTCCACGCAACAGCTCAAGGTTGGCAAAACTCAAACCCCCATTATAAGAAACCTCCTGGTTGACTTGCTTGAGCTTTGACTCCGCATACTCGGCCGTCACCTTCGTGTTACGCCCAAATTTCATCGCGGCGTCCACCGCCCGCAAATCATAGTCCCCATCCTGGCGTTTTTCCTCGACGACGGTCGCCCCGACACGCAGATGGTCTCCCATGTGCGTATATCCGCGAAGCCCGCGGTTGGAATCCTCAAAGGCGTTAACCCCCGCGTCATATTCATAGTCGACGATCAGATATACCGGACTTCCGTTCAAGATATCGCTTGAAATCAGGGTGTCGCTTGCCGCGACCGAGGAAAGCGGCTTGGAGAGAAGAATCCTCCCCGACGCGTAATCGATTTCATAGTCAAGACCTTCGGTCAGGTTGTAACTGGAAATCATCATATCCTGAATCTTGTCGCGCACTTCAACCCGGATCTTTTCGCTCCCTTGAATCACACCCCGGTTCCTCAAATAATAAAGCGACCCTCCGGTGGCCGCGAATTCATTGTGGTCGGCTTTGTGGCGCGCCTCGCTCCAAAAAAGATCGAGTCCTTTTTTAGGATCTCCGTAGACGGTCGAACTCGAGGTTTCGTGGTGGATCTTGAGCCCGGAGAGCGTGCGGTTATAAGTGGCCAGCTCGGTATCGTTAAATTCCGTTTTGTAGCTTCCCCATTTGGCAAAGGAGCGGTCCATTTCCACCACGAAGTAAAGCCGTTCAAGGCCGTCCTGGGCCTCATAATCGCGCGTGGAGTCATCCCCGTAGACCGGATAATAAGAGTCAGGGTCCAGGTTA
>JAHFHI010000217.1 GCA_023246995.1 Candidatus Omnitrophota bacterium | reverse complement strand
GATAAAAAAGGCCTGATTCTGAACCTTAATATCCACTGCGTCTGCCTGGCCTGGCGCGAGGCATGGCTGAAGAGGCTTATCACCGAAGCGCAAATGGTGTTTTGCGACGGCGATGGCGTGCGCTGGGGGATCGGCATGCTCGGCCATAAGGCGCCTCCCAAGGTAGCTTTTACCCGGTGGATTTGGGAGCTCGGCGGATTTGCCGCCCGGGAAGGGCTTAGCATTTTTTTGCTGGGCGCCAAACCGGGGATTGCCGAAGAGGCCGCGGCCAGACTTAAAAAACATTTTCCCGCGATTCGTATCGCCGGAACCGAGCACGGGTATTTCAAAAAACAGGGGCCCGAAAGCGACGCGGTGATTGAAAAAATTAACCGCGCGCGGCCGCATATTTTGATCGTGTGCTTCGGCATGCCGGTTCAGGAGCGGTGGCTTTTAGAAAATCTTGAGAAGCTTCACGCCCACGCGCTCCTTCCCGCCGGCGGGGTGCTTGATTACGCCGCGGGCCGGCTCGGAAATGCGCCCGGCTGGATGATCCAGTGTTATCTCGAGTGGTTTTTTAGAGTTTGTGAAGAACCCGGGAGGCTCTTGGGACGCTACGTGACGGAGATCCCGTATTTTTTTATCCGGATATTAGGCCAACGCCTGCGCTTGGGTTTATTTCGCGCCGCTTCCGATCAAAACAACGGGGATGGTCTTTAAGAAAAGTTTCATATCAAGCCAAAGCGACCAGTTGTCAATATACTCTAAGTCGAGCTTCATCCACTGGTCAAATTTCACGATTTTGTTGCGGCCGCTTACCTGCCAAAGGCAGGTTAATCCGGGGCGCATGCTAAGACGCCGCCGGTGCCAGGGCTCATATTTCTGAACCTCCTCCGGGATCGGCGGGCGGGGTCCTACGAAACTCATGTCTCCCATGAGGATATTCCAAAGCTGGGGCAGCTCATCGAGGCTGAATTTTCGCAGCCATTTTCCGAGAGGCGTGACGCGCGGATCCCGAGTCATCTTAAAGACCGGCCCGCTCATTTCGTTGTGAGCCCGCAGGGAATCGAGTTTTTTTTCGGCATCCGCCACCATCGTGCGGAATTTATAAAGCGTAAAAACCCGGCCGTTTAGGCTTGAACGGACCTGTTTGAAGAAAATCGGGCCCGGGGAAGCACTCTTGATCAAAGCCGCAATCGCCAGGAAAACAGGCCCTAAGGCTAAGAGAAAAACCAGGGCCATCAGTAAATCAAGCAGCCGCTTGAGTCCCAGGGCCAGGATTTTATCGCTCGTGCTTTGAAACATAAGGAGAGGGAAGCCTTCAAAGCCGCTTTGGTGGACGGTCGCGAATTTAAGCGTGAAAAGATCGACGGCAATGCTCACTCTTTTGCCTGTCTGCTCACAGTAATGCACAGCCTCTTCGATTTTATTAAGCCAGGACCTGGGAATCACAAAGACCACGTCATCGACGATATTTTTTTCAAGGAGATCCGGGAGGTCTCTTAAAAGGCCGAGCACTTTGCAGCCCGCGATTTCAGTGCCCACGATTTCCGGGATATCGTCGACGAGGCCCAGAATTTTAAAGCCCCATTCCCGGTGCTGGCGCACGGCCTCGATAAAGGCCTGGGCCCGCGGGCCTGTGCCGATGATCAGAAGATAGCGGTAGTTAAAGCCTTTCAGGCGCAAGGCATGAAGAAGGATGAGGATTAGAAGGCGCTGGATCATCAGGAGAACCGCCGTGATCAAGAAGACCAGAACGATAAAAGTCCGGCTTAGGTAGTGAAGCTTGAAAAGGAAGGCATAAGCCGCAAAGAGGGTCATGGCCAGGATTCCGGCTTTCAGAATGTTCCCCAGAATGTTCCAGGGAGTTCGGCCGCGGAATGCCGTGTAGGCCCCGCAAACATGGAGAGCTGAAAGCCAGAGCAGGATTACAATCGGAAGCAGGGTTACGTAGGTCCTGAAGGAATAGATTCTTCGCAGCTGGTCGCTTTCAATCAGGAATCCGACTTGATTCCTAAGATAATAGCCCGTCAGGAAAGCGAGCGCGACAAGGGATAAATCGACCGCCATAAGTAGCTGTCGAAAAACAGTTTGGTGTTCTTTAAGCATATAATTTTTAATACTTTTTAAATCTGTATAATTATAGCATTGATGTGGAAAAGCCGGGAGTCTTTTTATGAGGCAATTTCAGATTCCTGGGGGGCTTGGGAGATGCTTAAAATGCGGCCCAATTTCTCCGATAAGGCGCGGGCGACGAGTTCATGGCCCTCATAGTTCCAGTGCCCGGAATGGGCTCCGTACTCCCAATATTTAATGGGGGCTCGGTTTGAAAAATGAAGCGGACCGGTTTGGACATAATTTTTCCGGAAAAGGCTCTGCAGCCCGACAAATTCTATGCCGTGCTGGCGCGCGAAATTTTCCAGATCGTGCTCGAAAAACAGCGGGTCAAAAGCAGGCTCAAGGGCTTTGTAGCGCGCTTCGATTTCCGGGATGTAAGCAGGGATATCAAGGACAACCAAAACCATGACAATGTCGCGGGATTTTAAGAGAGCGGCCATCTCCGCGAGAAGTTTCTTATTCAGAGCATAGTTGGCGGCATGCAGGGGATCAGGCTTCGGGGTGCAGAGGCTCAAGTAGCGGGCGATTTGGGTGTCCGGGGTTTCATAGACGGGAATTTTGGCCCGGGCGCGCATCTGGCGCTTTAGAATCGTGTAACGCTGGGTCAGCAGGGACACGAACGCCGAGTGATGTTTGATGGCATTGATCCAAGCCTTGATCCGGAATTCCGAGGTTTCCCGGAACGAGGTGTCCAGCAGAAGCTCGCCCTCCGGCCCAGATTTGTAGTAAGGCCGGATAGGGTCCAGGGTCGTATCCGGGGCAATATCATCGATGTCATTGACCGGAAAGAAAAATACCAGGACGGCATCGGGCTGAAATTTTAGAATCTCGTTTTGAAGCACCCACCATTCTTCGGTTTGGGTGAAACCGGATCGCCCGAAATTCATCCACTCGCTTTCGAGCCCATAGCGGGATCGAAGGTGGGATTCGCCGAGGGAAAGGAAATTTTTCTCGGGCTCGAGTTGCAGCGCTTCCACATAACTATCTCCGAGAGCGGCAATCCGCACGACACCCGGCTTCTTGACCTCATGCCACTCCTTGTCCTTCCATCCGAAGCGGTTGGTGCGCCAGGTTACGGGGTGGGTGTTTTCCTCAAAAAACCAGTATTCGCGGTTTGGCGTAAAGCGCCAGCCAAGAACGGGATGGGGGATCGACCAGGAGATGCGGGCACCAAACAGGTGGGTTGTCCGAAAAAACACCTCGAGGCCGCCGAAAAGCAAAACCAGGGCGGCCAGAGAAAAGAGAACGTTGAAAAGAATATTTTTAATTTTCACGGATTAATTATCGGCAGTTTTTTTTGAGGCTTTGGGGGATTGTCCGCAATCAGGATTTGGCGAAGAATTGAGCCAGGATCCGGGCTTTTTTAGAGGCCGGAGACGGGGTCACGATAGCGGCTTTTTCCCAGAAGGGTTGGATTTCAGAAATCAGGCCTTTAAGGTCATCGTTCGTGGCTTTCAGGACTTTCGTGCCGTCAATCGCCCCGTACTTGCCGGCCAGCTTG
>JAHFHI010000216.1 GCA_023246995.1 Candidatus Omnitrophota bacterium | reverse complement strand
GTAGTTCATAAGGGCGGCTTTCTTTTATAAAATCCGGTTTCCTGCTCGAAAGCAAAAGCGGCCCGGAAAATCGTTTCCTCTTCAAAAGGCCGGGCCATCAGCTGAACCCCGATCGGAAGCCCCGCGGCGCTGAAACCGCAGGGAAGCGACATGGCCGGAATGCCTGCCAGGTTCACCGGGATCGTGAAAATATCGGAAAGATACATGGCCAGCGGATCGTTTGATTTTTCGCCGATTTTAAAAGCCGGGGTCGGGGCCGTGGGTGTAAGCATGAGATCCACTTCCCGGAAAGCCTTCTGGAAATCTTCACGGATGAGCGTGCGCACCTTCTGGCCTTTTAAATAATAGGCCTCGTAGTAGCCTGCGGAAAGAACGAACGTGCCGAGAAGGATGCGACGTTTGGCTTCGGCACCGAAACCCCGGCTCCGGGTCTCGATATACATCTCCCGGAGCGTTTTGGCATCCGCTCGTAGCCCGAACTCCACCCCGTCGAAACGCCCGAGGTTTGAGCTTGCCTCGGCCACAGCCACAATATAATAAACCGCCACCGAGTGCCGCGTGTGCGGAAGCGAAACGCTTTTAATCTCGGCACCCATGCTCCGGTAGGTTTCCGCCGCGGCCCGGACGCTTTTCTCAACCTCCGGGTCCATCCCCTCAATAAAATATTCCTTGGGAAGCCCGATTCGAAGCCCCTTCACATCGCGCACCAGGGCACGCGTATAATCGGGGACGGGAACAGGCGCGGAGGTCGAATCCTTGGGATCGTGGCCGGCCAGAACATTCATGAGAAGCGCGGCATCTTCAACCGTGCGGGTAATCGGGCCGATCTGGTCAAAACTCGACCCGAAAGCGATGAGCCCGTAGCGGGAAACACGGCCATAGGTCGGCTTCAAGCCCACGACGCCGCAAAAAGACGCGGGCTGGCGAATGGATCCGCCGGTGTCGCTTCCAAGCGCGGCTAAAGTCATCCTGGCGGCCACGCTCGCGGCCGAGCCCCCGCTTGACCCCCCGGGAACCCGCTCGAGATCCCAGGGGTTACGCACAGGCCCGAAGGCCGAGGACTCCGAAGAAGAACCAAAGGCAAATTCATCCATATTGCAGACGCCGAAGGGAACGGCTCCGGCCAAGCGCAAGCGTTCGATCACAGTCGCGTCATAGGGCGGGATGTGCCCTTCAAGAATTTTTGAAGCGCAACCGGCCTGTCTGCCGCGCACGCAGATATTGTCTTTGACCGCAACCGGGATGCCGTAAAGAGGCCGCGTGCTTGGGTCCGCGCCATCCACTTCATGGGATTCAAAATCCCGGGGAGAAAACCGGAGAAAAGCATTCAGCTTGAGGTTCAAATCCCGGGCACGCCCGAGAAATATGTCCCGCAAAGCCCGGGCCCCGTTTTTCCTTGAAAAATCAAGCGCTTCCCGCAGGCTCAAATCCGTAAGACTTTCCTGGCTGGGGCTCATGATGGCGAAGCGCTTATTCTTTTTCGACGGTTTTGGGGACTTTGAAGAAATGGCCTTGCTTTGAAGGCGCGTGACAAAGGGCCTCGTCACGCACCCCGGAAGTCTCGGAGGCATCAGGTCTAAAGACGTTTTCTAAATCAAGGACATGGCTTGTGGCCGAAACGTTTGCGGTGTCAACCGCCTCAAGGCTTCCCACATAGCCGAGAATAGCCTCGAGATCCTTCTCGAGTTTTTCTTTTTCTTCCGGGGCAAGACGGAGCCTTGAGAGCTCCGCGATTTTTTCGATATCAAATTTCATAGTTTGGGAGAGGCTGTTAAAAGACTTGGGCATGGTAACACTCCCTTAGGGGGCTGTCAAACCAGGCCCCCATGGGACCGTGTGAGCTTTAAACGTTTACGCGCGGAATTTCAATGGCCGCCGTGAGAAGAATATTTTTCCTGCCAATAGATTTCCTTGGCCTTGGCCATCTGCTCTTCGCTCAAATATTTCTTAATCGCCACAAGCCCTTCAATCAGCCCATAGCTCTTAGTGCGCTTCGATTCTATCTTCTTGTCGATCAGGGATTTCATCTTTTCCAGGTTGGGACTCGGCGTGTGCAGCTCCTGATAGAGCTCGAGCATGGCAACATCCTGCTGGGCCTTGGTTTCGATCAAAAGCTTTTTAACTTCAAAGGACTTGGCCTGAATGTCGCGAATCTGTTCCTCGCTTAGCGAAAGCTCCGTGCGATGCCGCATAAAAAAGTCGACTTTGGAGCAAAATTTTTCGCAAAGGGACGGAATTTCCTTATCCGATTGTTCATGATGCTGATAGTTTTTGAGAGGACATTGCTTGCCGTGACAGTCGGCTTTGAGATTTGGCTGAAATGCTAGGATAAAAAAACCCGCTGCCAGCGTAAAAATCCCGGTTTTAAGCGCGTAAAGAGGTTTCATAAGGGTCGACTCCTTTTTGCTGTTGTTTATTATTGTGGCTATAAATCGGCAAAATGCCATCTTTTTTTATCGGCTTTCTTTGGCCCCCGGTTTTTGGCCCGCGGCTGCGGCCAGTTCGCGGCCGAGAGCGATAAAGTCCTTTAAGAGAAGTTCCTCACCCCGGACCATAGGCGCAAAACCAAGCCTGCTGAAAATCTCCTCAAGCTGCGCGCGGCTTAAGGCGGGTTGGGCCCAGGATGCCAGAAGGCCTAAAAGCGTTTTGCGCCGCTGGCTGAAGGCCCGCGCGATCAGATCAAAAAGCCGTTTCTCCTCATCGGGGTCGAGACATTCTCGGATGTCGTGAAAATCGAGCACCATCACGCTTGAATGAACCGAAGGGGAAGGCGTAAAGCAGGAAGGCGGAATATCGAAGGCGTGGCGGGTTTCGGCGCCGTAGCGGACGCCCAAGGTGAGGCGTCCGTAATCTTTGGACCCGGGCGAAGCCACCAGCCTTTCCGCTACTTCCTTTTGCATGGTCAGGACCGCGCGGGAGAGATCGCGGCGCACGGCCATCAATTCAAAAATAATGGGCGCGGTGATGTAATAAGGCAGGTTGCCCACGAGTTTGCGCCGCCCGGTTTCACCTTTTTTAGGGGCGAGCCATTTCCTGATATCGGTTTTCAGGACATCCCCTTCCAAAATTTTAAAGAACCCCTTTTCAAGAAAAACCGGAAATTCCTTTTTTAGAATGCCCGTAAACTGCGGGTCTTTTTCCACCGCGCGGACTTTACACCCGCGCTCAAGAAGCCGCCCCGTCAGCGCGCCGAGGCCGGGTCCGATTTCGAAGATTTCTTCGCCGGGCTCGGCTTCGAGAAGATCGACGATGCGCCGCTGCATGTTGGGATCGATCAAGAGATGCTGCCCAAGATGCCCCTTGACCGAAAGCCCGTATTTTTTGAGGATCCCGATTTGGGTCAGCATGGCACGGGGCGGATTTAACGGCCGGTCTTGCCTAGCGCAAGTTTCTGGGCAAGTTCGAGTGAGGCGAGCATGGAGGCCGAGTCCGCTTTGTCTTGGTAGGCAATATCAAAGCCAGTCCCGTGATCCGGGCTTGTGCGGATAAAAGGAAGTCCGAGCGTCACATTGACGCCGTCGCGGAAGGATATCATCTTAAACGGGGCCAAGCCCTGATCGTGATACATGCTGATCACAGCCTCAAAACGGCCTTCGTAGGCA
>JAHFHI010000215.1 GCA_023246995.1 Candidatus Omnitrophota bacterium | reverse complement strand
CCTCGCGAATCTTTTTGAGGTCCGGGTTGAGGAAGGGGTTTTTAGTCCGCGAGATGTTCCTCCGCCGGTTTCCTCCAAGGCGCCGGCTTTTGTTCAGGACGTGCTTGGAACGATCATCGAAGGCCGGGGGGATGAGCTTCCGGTCAGCATGTTCCCGTGCGACGGCACCTACCCGACTTCCACGGCCAAGTGGGAGAAGCGCAATCTGGCCCTGGAAATTCCCGTTTGGGAGCCGAATCTTTGCATCGAATGCGGCAAGTGCGCATTTGTCTGTCCCCACAGCGCGATCCGCATCAAAGCTTACGGGTCAGATTACCTCGATGCCGCTCCCGAGGCGTTCAAGTCACGGGACGCGCGCGAGGCGGACTGGAAAGGATTAAAATATACAATTCAAACGGCCCCTGAAGACTGTACCGGCTGCGGGATCTGCGCGGAAGTATGCCCGGCTCAAGAAAAAAAATCCGCTTCGGCGGAGGGTGTATTCCAAAAGCCTCTCAAGGCGCTCCGCATGGAGCCGCAGCCGCCTTTGCTTGAAACCGAAAAAGAAAACTGGGATTTCTTCCTCGCGATCCCGGAGCTAGATCGCGGCCGCATCAAGGTCTCAAGCCTCCGGCAGCAGCAGGCCCAGGCCCCGCTCTTTGAGTTCCCGAGCGCGTGTTCGGGCTGCGGGGAAACGCCTTATATCAAGCTGGTCACCCAGCTTTTCGGCGACCGCGCGCTGATCGCCAATGCCACGGGCTGTTCCTCGATTTTTGGGGGGAACTTGCCGACCACGCCCTGGACCAAAAATGAAGAGGGCCGGGGTCCGGCCTGGGCTAATTCTCTTTTCGAAGACAACGCTGAATTCGGCTTTGGCTTCCGTGTTTCCATGGTTAAACAGCGGGAATTCGCCTGTGATCTTCTGCGTCCGCTCGCGCCCGCGCTCGGGTCTGATTTTGTCGCTTCGATCCTTGAGGCCGCGCAGAAAACCGAGGCGGATATTTTTGATCAAAGAGCCCGCGTCGGGCTTTTGAAGCGAAAGCTGATTGAAATGGGCGGGGAAAACCCCGCGGCCAGGAGCCTGCTTGATGTGGCCGATACGCTTGTCAAAAAAAGCGTTTGGATCGTCGGGGGCGACGGCTGGGCCTATGACATCGGCTTCGGCGGGCTGGACCATGTGCTTGCGGGCAATCGCAACGTCAATGTTCTGGTTCTCGACACGGAAGTTTATTCCAATACCGGCGGCCAGGCCTCCAAGGCCACGCCCCGAGGCGCGGTGGCGAAATTTGCGGCCGCGGGGAAGAACGCGGGTAAAAAAGATCTCGGGCTGATGGCCATGACATATGGTCACGTTTATGTGGCAAGCGTCGCTCTCGGGGCCCGGGATGAGCACACGCTCAAAGCCTTTCTCGAAGCCGAGGCCTATGACGGGCCTTCGCTCATTATTGCCTACTCCCACTGTATTGCTCACGGGATTAATATGCGCACCGCCCTTCAGGACCACAAGGCCGCGGTGGAATCGGGGGACTGGATCCTCTATCGCTTTCAACCCGAGCGCTTCAAACAGGGACTAAACCCGCTTGTGATCGATTCCCGGGAGCCCAGTATTTCCCTCGACAAGTTTCTGCAGATGGAAAACCGCTTCCGCATGCTCGCCAAAGCCGACCCGGACCATGCGGCCCGGCTTTTTAAGGAGCTCGAGGGCGACATCAAGGCCCGGTGGGCCTTTTATCAGTATCTCGCCTCCCGCAAGACCGACGGAGCCCCCCACGGCCCGAGCCCGGACGGGCGCCCTGTTTAGGCGCTCTTAGATCAAGAATCCCTTCCGGAGGCCGTCTTTTATACTATAAAGAGAGCCCGGCTCTTGCTTTTTGGCGGGGGCGAGGCTATCTTTTTAAAGGAATTTATGCTCGCGATCCAATGGAAGGTACTTCCGAAGAGCCTGACCTTGGCGGGACTCCTGGCCCCCAAGCCTAAAACGCTTACCAACAAACGGGCGTTTCCGCGCGCGCATTCCCGTAATCTCGTCAAGTGCACTAAGGCCGACGAAAACATGGATCATCTCTCCAACCTGATCGATCTTTCCGAAACCGGCATGCGTTTTTCATCCTCCTCCAAGCCGCGGATCGGCAGCGTCATCCAGATGCTTATCAATCTGGCTGAAGAATCGCGGCAGGTGACGGTCCTCGGACAGGTTGCCTGGGTGAAGGCCATTGCGGGAAGCTCGAAAGGGTTTCATGTCGGGGTTTCTTTCCTGCAGATGAGTCATGAGGACCGCGCGCTCGTGTCGCAGTTTGTCAAAAACAAACGCGCTTCAAGCCGCCGCCGGACTGTCTAAACCCGCTCGCTTAAAACAATCTTTTTTTGTGCGTAAACTCTCACACGAAGAACTCCTGACAAGGCAGCAAACTGTCCGAGAAGCCCGTAAACCGCTTCGCTTTTGCGCGGTCTTGAACAATATCCGAAGTCTTTATAACGTCGGCTCCGTTTTTCGAACGGCCGACGGAGCGGGGCTTGAGAAACTTTGGCTCTGCGGCGTGACCGGGATTCCGCCTGACGCCAAAATTTCGAAAACCGCGCTCGGCGCCGAGAAAAGCGTGCCCTGGGAGTATGCCCGGAGTGCACGCGCTTGCATTGAAAATGTCAAGCGGGAGGGTTATGAAATTCTATTCCTCGAGCAAACGGCGGCGAGCATTCCTTATGAAAAGTATGAACCGCACGGCCCGGTCTGCCTTGTGCTCGGCAACGAAATCGAAGGCGTTTCCGGCGAGCTGCTTGAGCTTTGTGACAAAGCCCTTGAAATTGAGATGGCGGGGTTAAAAATTTCCCTGAACGTGACCGTGGCTTTCGGAATCGCGGCCTATCACATCCGCGCCCGGATGAAAAGTCTTTGGGGCGCGGCTCCGAGCGGCGCCTAAAAAATCTTCAGAAGCTTCCCGAAATAAAGCACGGCCAAGGCCAAATAAACTAGCGTAGCCCCGGCGTGGAGCGTGAACGCTGCGCGCCCAGGCCCGGTTCGGGCAGGGATAAGCTGTCCGGGGAGAAGCCCGTGGTTCAAAAAAAGAAGGGCAAGGCTGAAAGCCACGGTGCCGACAAAACCGCTCACAGCGCTTATTAAAATGAGGGGTCCGGGCTCGTCAAAGAGAATCGTGATCGAAGTGATCACGGATAGGAGAAACACAAAAAACGTGTAACTTTTCCGCGGGTCCAGATTTTTTAGGGCCGGAAAAAGCCCTTTTAAAAAATCCGTGTGCATGCGGCTTACGGCGTCAAGGGTCGTGATCCAGGTGTCGGAAAGGAAACAGGCGGCGACGAAAAGAAAAACAAGCCGGCCCGCCGGACCCCAGCTCGCTTCAAAAAAACGGGCTTGCACCACCGCGATTTCATATTTTTCAGGCAAAAGTCCCTGCGGGTGAAGCAGCGCGTAGGCAAGCAGGCAGGTCATGAGCGTGGTCGCGACATTGCCCAGAATGCCCATCCCGGAATCCAAAATCAAAAAGCGTTTCCATTTTTTGACTTCGCCTATTTCTTGAGGGGTTCCCGCGAAGGCAAGTCTTCCCGGGACTTCCTCGGCCGGCTCGCCGCGCAAGGCCGCGCTCATGTGGCCTGAATAGGCCGACATGCCCGTGC
>JAHFHI010000214.1 GCA_023246995.1 Candidatus Omnitrophota bacterium | reverse complement strand
AGTTCGGCTTTTTCAAGATAGCTTCCCAACACTTTTTCTTTGACCTCCGCGTCGGGGAATGATTTTAAAATCGTGAAATCGAGCTTCCCTTTTCCGCCTTCGAGGGCCACAACACGTATTCCCTGCTCCTTTTGCAGAAACTCGATCAGCCCGCGGATGCTGGTTTGCGCCCCATAAATTCCGTGCGCGTCCTGAATTAAAATGACAAAAGGCGCCTCGCCGGAAGCGCGGTGAAAGGTTTTGACCTCCCCCAAATTCTCGGGAATCTTCAAACTCTCCGGCACTGAAAACGCGCCGCTTGCCACCGGGTCAATTCCGGCCGCGGGCACGGCCGGACAGATCCCCGTGAAGGCCACGAAGAGGGAAAGCGCAAAGGCCAGAGTCCGCCGGAACATTCGCGGCCCCCTAAACCATGGAAAAACTTTTACCGATTTAGCTCTCAAGGTCAAAAAGACACCCCTCACCCTTTGGGCAGGGCACACCCCTTTCGCGAGATTTATAAACTTCAAATAAAGGGTCGCACAGATAGAGCGGCTTTTCAATCCGAAGGGCTAAGCTTAACTATTTATTGGAAAACAAGTTAGAATTCGATTGGATGATTTTTGATTGACCTTGAATTCGAGCCTCAAATGGGCATAATGACATAATCTCAATAACCCTTGAAATAAGGAGATCTAATAAAATGATAAACCGCGTCTTCGTCTTACTCGCTTTGATGCTTGCCTCGGTATCCTGCCCGGCTTTGGCCAAAACCGCTTCTGTCACGCTCACCGCCACCCAGCCGGGCTCGAATGTTTCCGGGAGCGTGCTTCTTGAAGAGACGGAAGGCGGACTCAAGGTAACGGCCAATGTTAAAAACATACCGGCCGGAAAACACGGCTTTCATTTCCACGAAAACGGGTCTTGCGCTGACGCGGGCAACGCGGCCGGCAGTCACTTTAATCCGGATGCGGTGAGCCACGGCCTTCTTTCCAAGGATGGCTTTACGGGCGCTCATGCCGGAGACCTCGGAAACCTCGAAGTAGCCCCGAATGGAAGCGGCACTTATGAGGCCGTAATCCCCGGGCTTTCCCTTTCCGAAGGAGCTCACAACGTGAGCGGCCGCTCGGTCATCCTGCACGCCAAAGAGGATGATTTCGGACAGCCGACGGGAAATGCCGGAGACCGCGTCGCCTGCGGCGTGATCCGCTAGGAGCACTCTTTCTTAGCCTGCAAAAAAATCTGTGCGACTTCGCAATGGGAACATTTTTCGCAGGAAACGCCGCGCAGGTTTATCTCAAACCCTCTATCCCAGGCCTCTCATAACAATTTAAGTTTGGCGTTTTTTTAGGAGTCACCTTCTCCCCTCATAGGGGAGAAGGACGGGATGAGGGGGTACGGCTTAATTTCCCCCTCACCCAAGCCCTCTCCCATCGGGAGAGGGGAAACATTCAGAAATCGCGTGAGAGGATAAGCATCTCCGGCAGGCATTTTTGAGGGAAGTCGTGTTGCGGAGAAGACCTGAAATGTTTTTCCGATTTACTCGAGAAAAGCCATCCCTTTTCTGAATCCGGGTATTTTCTCGAGCAGGAAAGAAAAAGCCCTTGCCAAGGCTACTTTTTGGGAATAAATGAAAAACAGGGCGATTCCAAACCCCGCACCGGCCGCATCACAGTAAAAATCCATCCAGTCCGGCGTGCGCGAAGGCGCAAATACCTGCGCCGCTTCCGTAAGGCCTCCGTAAAAAAGGCAGGCCGCAAAGGCCGCAATAAAAACTCCGCGATTGTCCATCCTCCAGGCAAACAAGCTCCTTTGAAACCGGAGCGCCAGACAGAGCAAAAAAGCCATCACGACGAAGACGCCGGCGTGAGCCGCCGAAAGAAGGCCCGGGCCGCGCAGGACAAGTGAGACAAACCACTTAGGCTCAAGCGAGAGAACCAGAAGGAGTAACGCCCACAATCCGGTCAGCGTAAAAAGTTTTGTTTTGCGGCCCTGAAGGTCCAACCCATACCCTTTCATTTAAGATTGCCTTTAAAGTATGCCTTTCTAAAAGAGGTCTTTCAAGACCCGGGCACACTCTCTTAAAAGGAAAGAGTCGGCATGACGTAGAAAAATTCGGCGTCGTCGGAGGTCCCGGTATCCCGCGCAAAGGCTCCCGCGTGAAAATGCGAATAGCCGATGGCAAGCTCGAGGTGCGCGCTTAGGCGGATTTTGAGCAGGATGTCATCCTCCTGGCCGAGCGTGGTGCTCGCGCCCGGGGCAGAGGATCGAATCACGGCCTGGGAAGCGTCAAACCAGGCGCTTCCCTCGGTGTCCAGAAAAAACCAATGATGCGCGTAGAGAATCGAAAAATAGGGCTTCGGCTTGAAATCCAGTCCGGCCTTGAAATTGTCGGTATTGCGCAGGCTCGCGAAATCAATGTAGCCGTAATGAATGTGATTGGTAGGAAAAAGATTGTCGAAATTCTCCGTTTCCCCGTCTTTGGCGTCGCTGTCGCCCGAGGCGTGATTGTATTCAAAAGATAGGCGCGGCTGCCACGGGCATTTGAAGGTATAGCCCAAGTCCTGATGCCAGGCCCACGCCGCGATATTTTCATGCGCCTTCGAGCCGAACTGCCACGCCCACTCGATCCCGTAATCAAACCCGTGTTTTTTGCCCTTGAATCGGTTTCCCACCGTGTATTCCTTGAGCTCCCCGAACTGCCCGGAGCGCTCCCCCGCGATTTGGTCATTGCGGTCATGACGAATGAAAAGAAAGGCGTCAAAAACTTGATCGGCCCAGGGCAGAAGGCTCGTATAAAGGCCGTAAAAATTATCATGCTGCACCGCCGTGTCCGCTTGGCTTTTGATCACCCATACCGGCCGGGCGAAAAATAAATCCGTCTGAAATTTTCCTGACGGCGTCCAGACCGCTTTCACGGCATCAAAGGAGCGGGCGACGTTGCTCCATTCAAACGCTCCGACAAGCCGCTGATCGCCGTAAACGAGTTTCTGGCGCCCGACGCGCAGGCTCACCGGGAGCTCTTCCCATGGGCTCTTAAAGTCCGCGTACAATTGATGAAGATCGAAACGATTTATAAATTTTTCGGACTTATGCGCTTCCCTCGAGGCCCCGGCCTCGGCATCCTGAATCTGGGTAAAAACCTTGGCGTAGGGCCCGGCTGCAATTTCCATGCCCAGGCGATTACGGAAGAGATTGATCGCGTCGTCTTCGAACGTGGCGTCATTAAGGTTGAAATCATCCCGGACTTCCAGCCGGTAACGCGCTTCGCCGCTAAATTTCAGGGTAAGATCCTCGGCGTATAAATTCACGGGCTTGGCCGCGCGCTCCAGCATGGCATCAAAAGATTTAAGAGTCCCCCCGCCTGCCATGGACGGCGCCGGTTGGAGAACCGGCGCGGCCGGAGGCGGCGGGGCATTTGATTCACCCGCACCCCCCGATGCGGCATTAAAAACACAGATCCCGAAAACTCCCGCGGCCCAAAGAAACCCTCGCACGCCCTTCATGGTAAGCCTCCTGATAAATTCCCGCATAATTTACGGCCGAACGCCTTTTCTATCTGTGATTCTGGTCACGCGGTATTCTTCCTTAAATTATCTACTACTTGAGTTTGGCACTTTTTCCCCTCTCCCTA
>JAHFHI010000213.1 GCA_023246995.1 Candidatus Omnitrophota bacterium | reverse complement strand
AGCAGCCGCTCGTGATCCTCTTTAATATTCCCATGGTTTTTATCTGGGGCGGTCCGGATGCTTTCGGCGCGCTGCTCATTTTTCCTCTGGTCGCGATTCCGATCACGTTTCTCGGTAAAAGCCTCCGGCGGACGACTAAAAAAATGCAGGAACGCGCGGCCGATATTACCGCGTTTATCACCGAAACGCTTTCGGGCATCACCATCGTCAAGGCCTTTAACTGCGAAGAAAGCGAGATCGGGCGTTTTCAGGCCCTGAATAAAAGTGTTTTTGAATTCTTCAAAAAAACCATCCGGATCACAATCGTCCAAAGGCCACTTGTGGAAATCATGGGGGCGGTCGGCGCGGGGATCGCGGTATGGTTCGGCCTGAAGCATCTCCCGCCGGATCGTTTTGCTTCTTTTGTGGGCGCGCTTTTTATTTTCTACGAACCCTTAAAAAAAATCAGCAAGGTCAACAGCACGATCCAGCAGTCGATCGCAAGCGGGGCCCGCATTTTCGAAATCCTGGACTCCGTTCCCGTGATAGCGGATAAACCGCAGGCCCGGGCTTTTGCGGGGAGGGTCGGGGAAATAGCTTATGAGCAGGTTGCTTTTTGGTATGAGCCGGCTAAAACGATACTTCAAGATATTTCGTTTCGTGTCCGGCGAGGTGAGGCGATTGCGCTGGTGGGCCCGAGCGGGTCGGGCAAAACCACCCTCGTGAGTCTCCTGGCCCGGTTCTATGACCCCTGCCGGGGCGTGGTTAAAATCAACGGGATCGATACCCGGGACATCACGGTTCATTCGCTGCGTGAAAAAATCGGCATCGTCACGCAGGAGACCGTGCTTTTTAATGGTACGATCCGCAGCAATATCGCCTACGGCCGCAAGGAGGCGACGCTTGACGAAGTCCGCGCGGCGGCGAAAACCGCTTATGCCGCCGGGTTTATCGAAGCCTTGCCGGAAGGATATGACACGCCGCTTGGCGAGCGCGGGCTCAAGCTTTCGGGCGGCCAGCGTCAGCGTATCGCCATCGCCCGCGCGCTTTTGATAAATCCCGAAATCCTGATTTTTGACGAGGCCACTTCCCACCTTGACACGGAAAGCGAACGCGAAGTCCAGAACGCCCTTGAGAATGCCATGAAGGACCGGACGGTTTTTGTGATCGCGCACCGTCTTTCGACTATCCAGAAAGCCGACCGCATTCTTGTGCTGGAGGGAGGCCGTATCCTGCAGGACGGCAAAAGCGAAGATCTTTTGCGCGAAGACGGCCTCTACAAAAAACTCTACGACCTGCAGTTCAATCTTTAAGCGCTCTCGAGGGCTTTAAGCTTCCTCGACCGAAACCGCTTCTTCCAGGAGATCGTCTTTATCAACCCTCACGGTTTTTCCCACAAGGCTTGAAGGGTCGGTAGTCCCGGCCGGCCATTTGGTCGAGGAGGTGTAGACAACCCAGGAAATTCCCCGGGCGGAATCCACTTCCATTTTTTTTCTTCCCGTATCCACCGACTTGAGCGTTCCCTGCACGGTTTCGGCAAAAGAAACGAGCGGAAGAGCGGTTAGAATAAAAAGAAGGGTGATTGCCAGCAGAAGTCTTTTTTTTGTCATGAATAGCCTCTCTTTTGGAGCGGAGAAGAGATGGGTTTCTCTTGCCCGCGTAAGATAATTCTAGCCTGCGTCCGAGGCTAAGGCAATGGGCTTACGAAAGGCCTTTTCTTAATCACCCCCCAAAAACAGCCGTTTGGGGGCAATGCCTCCGGAAGGGGGTCTCCCTTTCAATTTTTAGTAGAAATTGTCGTTAACTAGGTATTAAGATACTCTTCCTTAGCCTAGGGGACTCAAGTATGCTCCGGATTCAGGCAGCCCCAAAGAAGCTTCTCTTTTTGATTTCTCTGTTTTCCATTTTTTTATTCTCCCTCCCGCAGCCGCTCCGGGCCGCGGAAACAGACCGGTTCGCCGTTCAAATCTTTGATCTCAAGCTTGTGGTAAACGGCCGGCCTCTGCCTTACGAAAACGCCACGTTTAAAGTGTCGGATTATCCCCAGGGCGTTTCGGTTCAGGCGACCGGAAAAATTCGCGTGCTCGGCGGAGAGATCGCAACGATCAGCTTTCTTAAATCCGGCGGCGGCGCGGCCAGCTGGGAGAAAAGATTCGACCCCGGGCAGCCCAAGGATGGGATTGTTTCATGGAGTGGGAATATTAACCTCAAGCCCGGCGAGACAGCGCGGGTCTTTGTGGTGGCGACCGGTAACGACCGCGGCAATCCGAGAGACCACCGCCAGGTTATTTTTCCGGAGTCGACGATTCATCTTGGATATGGTTCCGCGCAGGGGCCGTCATTCCAGGTCGAGTTCAGCGATGTGCAGTTGTGGGTTGAGGGCAAACCCCCGCTTCCGTTTGCGAGCCAAACGCTCGAAGCCCGGGATTTGATGCGAGGCAATACTGTCGGCGTCAGCGGCACCATGAGAGTCAAGCAGGGCGAGGTGTTGTATTTAAATCTTGCGATGAACGGGATGTCGCAGACGCTTTTGCAAAAAGCCCTGTCCCCAAACGGGCTTAAAAACGGGGAATTTCGTTTTAGCGCCACAATTCCTGTGGATCCCACCGAGGGGCAGGTGGTTTCACTGGAGGCGGTGCCCCTGGACGGTCAATCCTTCTCCGGTCAAGGTTCTCCGAGTTATTATCCCGCGTCTCCGGTGCGCTTGAGCGTTGGGCCGACTGCGCCCGCGATTCCCGTTAAATCGGGACCTTTTAAAGTGACCATCGCGAGCCGCCGGCTGCTTGTGGACAGCACGGCAACGGGCGGGAAGACCATGGAGTTTACCGAAATTCCCGGGGATGGGTATGTTTATGAAACACCGAAGGACAGCATTTTTTGCGGGTTTTCAGTTAACTGGAAGCTCGAGAGCGGGAAAATCACCAAGGTCGAGTATTCCAAGGACGGTGCGAACTGGGTTGAGGAGAAATCTCTTTATATCGATCCCGATGGAGCGCCCGTGGGTATCAGCGAAAGCTTTAACGCCAAGCCGGGTGAAAATTTTAATCTTAGGGTTCGAATAGAGGGGGTCGCTCTTGACCCCCGGGGCAATGCGGCTTCCGGAGTCGGGCTTATCACAGACAGTGTGTCGGCCAGGCTCATCATAAAAAAGGAAACGCGGATAGAAATCCCGAGCGTGACCGGCAAGACGGAGGCGGAGGCGACGGCGGCTTTAAAAGCCAGGGGTTTTGTCGTGACCGCGCTCTCGGAGAATACGAAGGAGGAAGACGAGGACAAAAAAATTATCCGCACGGATCCGAAGGCGGGGGTTAAAGCCGATATCGGTTCGGAAGTTTTTATCGTGGTCGGGAAATTAAGCGTGGCGGAAATCCCGAACGTGACCGGCAAGACGGAGGCGGAGGCGACGGCGGCTTTAAAAGCCAGGGGTTTTGTCGTGGCCACGCATTCGGAAGAGACGGATAAAGCCGAAGAGGATCAAAAAATTATTCGTACGGACCCCAAGGCCGGAGCTAAGGCCGACCTGGGGTCGGAAGTTCGCATTGTCGTTGGGAAGAAAAAACCGGTTCTCCTGCCTCCTTTTGAAGTGAATTTCAGCAACCAGAGAGTGACGATCGGCGATAAAACCCTGAATTTTT
>JAHFHI010000212.1 GCA_023246995.1 Candidatus Omnitrophota bacterium | reverse complement strand
GCCCGGCCGCGCCGGATGCCCCCCCCCCTGTCGCGCCCGTCAAAGGCCTGGGGTCCAGAGAAAACTTCGGCTTCTGAACATCGGGTGGCTTGTAAAAAAGCCCGTCTTCCTTACGCCAGGTGACGAGCGAGCGCTTCGACTGGCCGATCAATTCCGTGGCGTAGAAGTCCATTTCGCTTTGATCAATATTCCTCATGCTTGCAAGTTCCGACTTTTGAAACACGAAAGACCCGCCTTCAACCTGGATTTTGATCGATTCTTCCGTTTCTCCGACCAGTTCGCCGATAAAACTTCCCCCGGTCTTCATATCGATCTTCCGGAAGTTGTTAAAGTCTTTTTTCTTGACCCAGTCCTGAACCGCTTCCGGATGCACGCGGACACCCGCGACTCCCGCGGCCCCCACGACAAAAACCAGAAAAATTAAATATCGGAACATTTTACTCCCCCTTTTAAGTGACAATCACCGCGCTGGTTTGACGGCTCGTGTTTTCTCCGGCCCCGTGACGGGCGCGAACCGCCTCACCTTTCCGCCGCCGGCCGTACGCACGAATTCCAGAAACATTCCGGCCGGCCGGACCCATAGAGAATGGTGCCCAAAGTTTTTGTGCTTGTAAAGGGCCTTATAGACAACCATTTCTTCCAGGGATTCGCTGTGGCGGGCAACCCCCAGGACTTCGTAGTAACGGCCTTTGAAATGACGGTAAAACCCGCGCCGCACCGACCGGGTTTTACTTTTGACTCTTGATCTCACGCAGATACGCCTCTTTAGATGGCGCCTTTTCTTCTTCGCAGTATGCGTCCCGGTGCCTAGCGAAACCCAGATGCCCGTCAAAACAGATCATCGTGCAGAAGTAAAGCGGCATGCTCTTGGTTCGGCAGGTGCTGACCGAGCAGCGGTAATAAACGCCTTCGAAAGGAATGCCCTTTTTGCAAAAATTGCATGGTTTCCAGCAGGCCAAGCCTTCGCCGGTTTTAAAATCTTGGGTCACGGTATCGGGGCCCGGGCCCCCTCCTTTAATCCGCGTAAAATGCCCAGAATTTCCGTAAGCGGCGGTTTCCCGCGCTTTGCGTAGCGCACAACACCGCTTTGGTCCACAATGTAAACGGTGCGGTCCACGAGAAGTCCGCCGAGCATCAAAGTTTTATAAGCCCGGCAGACTTCCTTCGCCGGATCGCTAAGAAGCGGAAACTTGAGCCCGGCCGCATCGCAAAAGCCCGCGTGGCTTATTTCAGATTCCTGGTTGACGGCCACCACCGCCCCGCCCAGCTTCTCAATAAGATCGAGCGCTCCGCTTAAATCCTTGAGCTGGGAGGAGCAGAAAAAAGATTTATCCCGGGGATAAAACACCATCACGAGGTTACGCCGGCCGAGAAAGTCTTCAAGCCCGACAGCACCTCCGGACTGCCCGGGCAACCGGAAGCCCGGCGCCTTACTGCCCACACTCAAGGGTTCGTCGGTGGGCTGCTTTTTCTCAACCGCGCCCGCCGGCAAAGCTTCCAGGCACATATCCCGGACCGCTGGGGCCGGACCGAAAACGCTTAAAATATCGCCCTCCTGAAACTCGAAATCCAAGGAGGGATGGTTAATCGACTCGCTCAAACGGTTCACATAGAGAATTTCCACATCGCGATCAGCCAGCTCCGCGCCGCGGAGGCGCTGGCCCAGAAGCGGGCTTTTGGACGATACCTCCACCTGAAAGATTCCGTAGCCCGCGCCGTTGACGAGAATCTCATGAAAACTCACGGGCCTGATAATCCGGCCCTTCAGAAGCGCGGCCGAAATAATCTCCTTTAAAAGACGCGTCAGGGCCGGGCGGCGCATCGCCTTATAAAGACCGTAAAAACAGACCGTGAGAAGGATCAGTAAAAGCTGGGACTCGTTAAACGGCAGACCCCGCAGGCGCGGGGCGGAGGTAATACCATAGAACAGGCTTTTGCTTGAGGCGAGCGTCACGCCGAGAGTCGCGATCGTCGTAATCACGCCCACGCTTCCAAGCTGAATCAGCCTTTTGATGATCTTGCGCCGTTCGGGATGGCTAAGGGCGTATTCGGCTTCTTTGGTCGTATAGCCGACGCCTGAAAAAGCCGAAATGGATTGAAAATCGGCCTGTTCTTCGGGAAGACCGGTCAGTTCAAGGGCGATGGCTCCGATCCTGGCCGCAATGGCGGAGAGAAGCCCCGTAAAAACAAGCAGGATCAGACTGATCATAAAAAAAACTCTAACCGCGACATTGAATCCCTTCGCGGGCGAGAATCTGACGGATCATTTGCCTTTTGTCCCCCTGAATCTCCACCTGGCCGCCCTCCGGGCCGATGCGGTAGGTGCCGCCCGAGCCGCAGCGGGTTTTCAAGAAACGCGCCAGCTTTTCAAGTTTTACTTCCGAGCGCGGGAGCTGATCAAGCACCGTGACGGTCTTTCCGCCGCGCCCGGCCCGCTCGATACGCAGGACAGGCTGGATATCCGCCGTCACCGGGAGCCCGCTTGGCGCCCGGCAACTTTTGCCAGAAAAGCCAGTTCTTCGAGCATGACATCTTTCATGATGCGTTTTGCTCCGTCGGGGTAATGGACATAAATGACCGAGCCCTGCCCGGTAGAGCGATAGCAGTGGCGGCTGACCCAATTCTCGGCTGTGCCTTTTTTGTAATTCTTGCGCAGATAGTTTTTTGCGTATTTTGCCGCGGTCGCGGCATCGTAGAGCTGACCCTCATAAAAAATGCTAAGCTCCGAATCCTTGTAGCGGTCGATCAGATAAATCAGTTTTGAGAGTTCGCTTTGAGGCCTGCGCTCATACTGGATAAAAGCCCGGGATTTTTCAAGCGAGGGCAGCGCTGCTCCATCGGCAAATAAGGGGGCTGCCAAAAACAGAAAGAATACGCTCCCCAGAAGTTGTTGTGTGCGCATCATGGTGTCAGCCTCCTTCCGGCTGAACGAACCATGATTTTATCGCCCTCGGGAAGGAGCGTCAAAAGAAAATAATGAACTACCGGTTATTTTAAAACGAGGTAGGCTATCGATTGGCTTTCGCCATGTTCGGCAAGCGGGACGTTAATCCCGGCGGCGTTGCTGACGGTGCGCGTGATTCGGCCCAGAATGCGGCCGGCCTTGTAATCCCAAAAAGAGGTCTCTTCGATTTCCGTGAAGGTATCCAGAAAGATCTCCTTAAAGAAAACCTTGAAGTGCTCCCGTTTTATCTGGGTCGCCTTGGTTTTGACGACCGCGCAACGAACGCCTTTGACGAGCGCAAACCCCTCAAGGGTGCTCGCGGCCTGAATGCGCCTCGGCTGGGGATCGATCTCACGCACCCACTGGGAATCAATCTTGATCCCGATTTCTTCCTGATAGCCCCATGGGTCACTGCGCTTAACCGGACTTTCCGGCACCACCGCGCTGCGAGTCCACGATGTGATCTTAAAGTTTCCCGCCCGGGACTTGTGAGCCCCGGCTAAAAACCGCAGGATCTCACCCCGTTCGGTGACCTCCAGGTCCTCCTGAAGCTCTCCGGCTTCCCCCTCAAAAAGCGTACGGCTTGTTTGAATGCTTGAGTCCGGACGGCTTCCGGGGCGAAAAGAATCGGTCCGGTTCATGACAAGCTTTAACATCCCCCCCCGGTTTTCCCGGAC
>JAHFHI010000009.1 GCA_023246995.1 Candidatus Omnitrophota bacterium | reverse complement strand
CAAAAAATGGCGCCCGTGGAAATACCGCTTAAGATGCCTTCTTTTTTTGCGAGCTCGAGCATCGTGGTCCAGGCGTCCATGTCCTCGACCGTCATGATTCTATCCACAACCTGGCGGTTGAAAATGTCCGGCACGAATCCCGCGCCGATGCCTTGGATCTTATGGCGCCCGGGCTGCCCTCCCGAGAGCACGGGGGAATTTTTCGGTTCAATGGCCACAATTTTAATGTTGGGGTTGCGCTTCTTAAACACTTCCCCGCAACCCGTAATCGTTCCTCCGGTGCCGACACCCGAAACAAACGCATCGATTTTGCCGTCCAAGGCAGTCCAAATTTCTTCCGCGGTCGTTTCGCGGTGAATTTTGGGATTCGCGGGATTGGCAAACTGCTGCGGTATAAAACTATTCGGATATTGGTTCTGCAGTTCTTTGGCTTTCGCGATGGCCCCTTTCATTCCTTCGGCGCCGGGCGTGAGTACGAGCTCCGCTCCAAAACGCTTCAAAAGCTGGCGCCGCTCCACGCTCATGGTTTCGGGCATGGTGAGAATCAAGCGGTATCCTTTCACGGCGCAGACAAGCGCCAGGCCGATCCCGGTGTTTCCCGAGGTGGGCTCAATGATCACAGTGTCTTTTTTAAGCAGGCCTTTTTCTTCCGCATCCGAAATCATGCTAAGACAGATCCTGTCCTTGACGCTTCCGCCCGGATTCATGGATTCAAGCTTGCCATAGACCGCGGCACTCTCGGGGCTGGTTAGTTTGTTCAAGCGCACAAGCGGCGTGTTGCCGATCAGTTCAAGGGCGTTTTGCGCGATAACCGGCTTGGTTCTGGGTTTACTTTGGGCGCTTAGGGTCATGGCATTCTCCTCCATAAGGGTAGTCTCTTTAAATTTCGGGGGCTATGTCTTCAGCCGCTTCTTTTTCCGGCTCTTGCTCACCGCCCGGTTTAAGTTCTTTAAACGTATGAATCCCGCATTCCTTCTTGGCCTTCCCGGCCCACCTGCCGGAGCGCTCGTCATCCCCGGCCTGAATGGGGCGCGTGCAGGGCCAGCAGCCAATGCTCAAATACCCTTTTTCAAAAAGAGGGTGCTGGGGAATCCCATGTTCTTTTAAGTACCACCACGCGTCCCGGGAAGTGAAATTCGCGAGCGGGCTTAACTTGAAAACCCCGCCTTCATATTCTTCAAGGATGCGGATGGATTTTCTGAAATCCGTCTGCTGTCGGCGGATCCCGCTCATCCACGCCTCATAACCTTTGATCGCCCGGTCTAGCGGTTCGACTTTATGAACCCGGCAGCATTCGTCGGGCTGTTTTTCATAAGGCGCCTGCCCGTATTGTCTTTCCAAATCCGACTTGGCCTGCGGTTCGGCTTTCAGATCGATTACGTTTGTTAAACCAAACCTTCGCACCAGGCTTTCCTTATACTCAAGGGTTTCGGGAAAGTGATAGCCGGTTTCCAGAAAAAGCACGGGGACCTTCGGATCCAAAAGGCTTGCCATGTGAAGCAGCACACCGCTTTCGGGGCCAAAAGAAGAGGTCATGGCGATTTGGCCCGAAAATTCCCGAAAGGCCCAGTCCATGATCTCCTGCGGCTTGAGCGTTTCAAACCCAGCATTGAGTTTTTCAAGATCCAGTTCGTGCACCAACACCCGCTCTCCTCCCCCTGGATTACCCCCGGCGTGCGGCCAGTTTTTCCCGCAGGGCGTCGACCATTTCGTAGCCAAGGCTTACGTTTTCCCCGAGGATCCCGACTTCCACGCCGGGCTTGCTTGCGCCGTGAAAATCGCTGCCGCCTGTGACCACCAACCCAAAGTGCTTAGCAAGGCGCTGATAAATCGAGTGCTCGGCCGCGGTCTGGCAGCTATTGTAAACCTCAATGGCCTCAAGCCCCTCACCGACAAGCCGGGCCAGCTCTTTTTCTAACGCCCGCTCCTCCAGCCGCATTTGTTTGGGATGCGCCACCGAAGCAATCCCGCCGGCTTTGCGGATCACCTGAATGGCCCGGGCGCTTGAAAGCCTGCGCTTGTCCATATAGGCCGGACGCCCTTTCGAAAGGTAGCGGCCGAAAGCATCTTCGAGGCTTGCGGCGTAACCTTTTTTAACCAGCACGCGCGCAAAATGCGGCCGCCCGATCTGACGGTCCGCCAGTTCTTCATCCAAAGCCGCCTCCTTATGAACCTCTTCCAGGCTAATCTCGATTCCAAGGCCTCGCAGTTTTTCAATGATCTGCGGGTTGCGCTCCTTGCGCGCTCTTTGAACGCCTCCCAGCTCCTCTTTAAGTTCCGAATCATCCGGGTCCAGAAAATATCCGAGGATATGAAGCGTCCCCGGTTCAAACTGGGCGCTTATCTCCACGCCCGGAACAAGCTCCATGCCGTTTTTGCGGGCCTCTTGGCCGCATTCCACGAGCCCGGACAGGGTGTCATGATCCGTCACGGAAACACATCCGAGCCCCTTTTCGGCGCACCTCTGAATGAGCGCCGTGGGAGTGTACGAGCCGTCGGAATGGGTTGTGTGCATGTGAAAATCAACTTTCATAAAATTGCGCATCTCTTGGCGTTAAGTTAAAATTGAAGATATCCGAGCGCTTCGAGTTTCGCCACGACCTTGGCGAGCGATTCTTCGGGCGTCTCGCGTTCCGTATCGCAAATCACTTCCGGGTTCAGGGGTTCTTCGTAAGGGTCATCGACTCCCGTAAAATTTTTAATTTCGCCGCGTTTGGCTTTTTCATAAAGGCCTTTGACGTCGCGTTTTGCGCACGCCTCGCTGGAAGCCTTCACATAGACTTCGATAAAATTTCCGATTCTGCTCCGGTTCGCGTCCCGGCTTTCCCGGTAAGGCGATACCGCGGAAACGATCGCCGCCACCCCATTGCGGCTCAAAAGCTGGCAGACAAAACCGATGCGCTTGATATTGGCGTCGCGATCCTCTTTAGAAAATCCGAGATCCCTGCTTAAGTGCGTTCTCACCACATCGCCGTCAAGAAGCTCGGAGCGCAGGCCCCATTTTTTAAGCTGCCGCTCAAGCGCCCTTGCGATCGTGGATTTTCCGGAGCTCGGAAGCCCCGTAAACCAGATGGTAAGGCCTTGTGTCAAACGCGTATTCTGGGGGTCCAAAAGAATTCCTGATGCCATTCTTAAGTTATTCAAAATAAACAACTTAAAATAAATTTCTAACGCTAAAAAGTGAGCCCACTATACAACCAATCCCTGGGACTGTCAACGCTCCCCGGGCATTGCCCAAAAAGGCTAAAGGCCGGAGCGTTTTTCAAGCACCCGGCCCAGCCCAAGAGAGATTTCAAACAAAAAAACCAAGGGGATGGCAAGAAGAAGCTGGCTTAAGGGGTCCGGAGAAGGCGTTAAAATGGCCGCTGCAATAAAAATCGCGACATAGGTCGCTCTTCGGGCCCCGGCAAAAGTCTGGCTTTTAACGATGCCAAGCTTCATAAGACCCAGCATAAAAACCGGAAAATCAAAAAGCAGGCCAAAGGCCGTCACCATCCCGCTTATAAAAGAAAAATAGGGCCCGATCCCAATCATGGGTTTCAGGGTTTCGGTTTGATAGCTTAATAAAAATCCCAGGCCCCAGGGAACCACGACCCGATAGGCAAAAAAGACGCCCGTCAAAAAAAGCAGCGCGGAAGCCAGAATCACCGGAAACAGCACTTTTTTTTCGCGATCATAAAGACCCGGCGCGACAAACAGCCATGTTTGCTGCATGAAAAGAGGCGCTCCGAGCAGCGCCGCCCCCAAAGCCGCGGCCTTAAGGCGGATCAGAAACGCTTCGTGGGGTGCTTGAAAAACAAGCTGCACGTTTGCGTGCCGGTAAAGCGGTGCGGTTACGAGATCCAGAATTTTTTCAGATTGAAGGTACGCCAGAATGGCGAGAATGCCGTAGACCCCGAGACAAATAAGGATGCGCCGGCGCAGTTCTTCGAGGTGGGAAATAAAATCAGGCACAGCCGCTTAAGGGCACCCGGAAAAGAGGCGCCCCCCGGACCTATTAGGCCTGGGCAAAAACTTCCCGGGCTACGATTCCGACCACGCCGAGAGCCACGGCATTTTCCCCGAAGGCCGAGGGGATGATTTTAACCTGTGCCGAAGCTTCTTCAACCGCCCAGTCCTTGATGGCAAGTTTGACGGCGTCCAAAAGCGGCGCCCCGCAATCTTCGATGCCGCCTCCGATCACCACGATTTCTGGGTTCAAAAGGTTCACGAGAAAAGCGATCTTTTTGCCCAGGTCGGTTCCCGCCTGCTCGACAATGCGAAGCGCAAGGGGATCACGCTCCTTGATGGCTTTTACGATTTCCTTAAACCCAATCCGGTTTAAATTTCCTTCGGTCAAATCACGCAAAACCGATTTCTCGCCTTTTTCCAAGGCCTCGCGGGCTCTTTGCACCATGCCGATGTCCATTTCCCAACGCCCGAGCTGGGTGGCAATGTCCTGGGCATATTCGCGGCTCGACTTGGGGCTGTTGATACCAAGTTCCCCTGCCGCCCCGGTCGCCCCGCGGTAAATTTCCCCGTTAATCAAAACCCCGCAGCCGACCCCGGAAAACATGTAAAGCATGTGGCGCACATCGCGGTCGAGGCCAAGCCACTTTTCGCCAAGCACCGCGGCATTGGCGTCATTTTCCACGAAAGTCGGAATGTTGAGGCGTTTTTCAAAAGTGTCTTTGATCGAAAGACAGACGGAAAGATCTTTTTCTCCGAGGGTCTGCGGCCACCGGATGGTCCTGCCCCGCTCGTCGATGATGCCGGGAACGCCGACGCCGACGCCGACGATTTTTTCCTTGTCGATCTCGGCTTTTTCGATGATCTCGGCCGCCATCTCGACCATTCTCTCGATTACGGCTTCCGAATTTTCAGGCGGGCGTTCGATCTTAAGCTCGGCAATCACGTTGATCTCAAGGTCAACCAGCACACCCACGATCGAAAGCATGTTAAGTCCGACCCCGACGATGTAGCCCGCCTTGGCATTCAGCTCAACCAAAACAGGCTTGCGGCCGCCCGTCGATTCATCGAGTTCGCCTTCGATCACCAACCCTTTTTTGATGTAATGATTGACGTAATTGGAAACCGTGACAATGTTCAGTTCGGTGATTTTAGAAATATCGGTTCGGGAGATCGGTCCGTTTTTGCGGATGACTTCGAGAATCGCAAGATTTTTACGTTCCTTGTCCGTCAGGATCCGGTCCTTTAAAAGAATCTGTTTGATCATCGGCATAGGAGCTTGCTCCTTTCCTTAGTTTGCCACGCTGCCCTTGATGGGCCGGCGCGAATCTTCCCGGGAAAAACCGCTACAAAGACTCCGGACTCTCTCTTTTTTAAGCACTCACTCCCGAGAGCCCGGACGCGCGGTCTAACTCGTTTTCTAAAATCAGCCTATCACTACCTGCACTTTGTGCTCGCGACCGTCGCGAAACGCGTGCACCACCTTCGATGAAATCTTTTTCCCGTCCACCAGGATTTCCCGGACGCCCTGGCCCGAACCCGTGTTCTTGACCTCGATCCAGTAAGTCGCGCCGCGAAAAAACCGCTTCACGCGAAACCCGGGCCAGGCCTTCGGAATCACGGGATCGATCAAAAGCCCTTCTTTAACCGGACGGATGCCGAGCATCCAATTGAGCACCACCACGGCATACCAAGCGCCGGATCCCGTGTACCAGGTCCAGCTGCCGCGCCCGTTATTCGGGGAGTCCGGGCCGTCCACATTGCCCGGCGTGACGTAGGGCTCGCTAAAGTAAACCTCGGGCTCCAAGCCGCGGAGAATCGGATTGAAGCTTTTATACACATCATAGGCCTTGTCCCCCTCGCGCATGACGCATTCGGCTTGAACAGCCCAGGTGCCGGCGTGCGTGTAAAGCCCGCCGTTTTCACGCACTGACGGCGCGTAGCGGGTGATATACCCGATCGAAGGATCCGTGACCGAATAGCCCGGCGTAAGAAGAAGCGGCCCATACTTTTTGTAAAGCCACTTGCGCGAAGCCTCCATCACCTGCTTCGCCCGGTCGCGCTCGGCAACGCCCATAATCACGGCCCAGGTCTGGCAATTCAAAAAGATCTTGCCCTCTTTCTGGGTCTTGCTCCCCAAAGGGCGGCCGTCGTCGCGCGTAGCGCCAAGATACCACTCCCCGTCCCAGCCGTGTTCGTTCAGGGCCTTTTTCAATTCGGCCGCGCGCGCTAAATATTCGGCGGCTTTCTTTTTATCGCCGCGCTCGGTCATGATGGGCGCGATGCGCTGGAGAATGCCGTAAAGAAAATGCCCCAGCCAGATGGATTCGCCTTTCCAGTGAATCCCGACATGGCTTAAGCCGTCATTCCAATCGCACTCCCCGATCAAGGGAAGCCCTCTTTCGGAAAAACGCGTGAAGACCTTATCGATGGCGCGAAGGCAGTGGTCATAAAGCGTGCCCTCGGTCACGGCCTTGGTTTTGGGGTCCGGCAGAAATTTCACCTTGGTGTCGAGAATGGCTTGGTCATCGGTCTCATCCAAGTAATTGAGCGTGATGAAATCAAGCCACAGAAGGTCATCGGAGCAGTGCGTGATGGCCCCCATGCTGGTTCCGTGATGCCACCAGTGATAGACCGTTCCGTCCGGGAACTGCTGCTCGGCATGAAGCAGGATCTGTTTTTTGGCGAGCTCCGGTTTCGTTGAAAAAAAGATTTGGCAATCCTGAAGCTGATCGCGGAAACCAAATCCGCCGCTTGACTGATAGTACGCGCAGCGCGCCCATAACCGGGCCGAGATGGCCTGGTATTTGAGCCATATGTTGGTCATAAAGTTAAGGCTCTCATCGGGTGTCTCAACCGTGGTGGTGTTGATAAAAGAATCCCAGAAGGCCTTGACCTTGGAGAGTTCCTGATCCGCAGTCTTGGGGCTGGCGTACTTGCGGATGATTCGGGTCGCTTCTTCGCGCGACTCCGTCGAGCCCAGGAGAAAGACCACGGTTTTGACGGCCTTGGGCTCAAGCTCGATATCCACCTGAAGGCTTGCGCTCGCGTCCCCCCACTTGCCTTCGGAGTTTCTAAGCTTGCCCTCGACCACGGCCGCGGGCGCGTTCGGGTCATTATAGTTTCCGAGAAAGGATTCTTTGTACCCGTCGTAGGCAACCGGCTTCGGGAACGATGCGTGAAATCCCTGAAGCGGTTTTTCGGTCATCCCGGTTGAAATAAATCCCGGAACGAGCGGGGCCCGCTTAAGGCCGTAGATCATCCCGTTTTTGCGGTCAATCCAGGTTTCAATGAAGGTCTTATGAAATTCTCGGTGGGTGTCGGCCCAATTGCCGAGGCACCAGTCAAAATAGGTGAAAAGGCTCAAGCGCCTCTTTTTATTACTCTCGTTTTTCACCTCGACTTTCCAAACTTCGACCGGTTCTTCGATATCCACGAAAACGGTTTTACGCACCGTAATGTCATGAAGCCGGCTCGTCAAAACGGAATACCCTTGGCCGTGACGGACTTCGAAAGCGTCGAATTTCGGCATGCACGGCTTCCAAGTCCCGGACCAGTATTTGCCGCTGTCGCGGTCGCGCAGGTAAAGATATTTCCCCCAGCTGTCGCGGATAAGATCCTGATCCCAGCGGGTCACGCGGGAAAGGTTTGAGTTATCACGCCAGGAAAAACCCGATCCGGTCTGGGTTTCGATCATGCCGTAGTCGCCGTTACAAATCACATTCACCCAAGGCCTCGGCGTATCGGGGCGCGTGATGACGTACTCCCGCCCATCGGCGGTAAAATAGCCGTATTGCGATTCAAACTTACGAACCTCTTTCGGAGGAGCCCCCGGGGCGGCCTGCGGTTTCACCTTTTTGTTGTTTTGAGTTTTGGATTTGCGCTGCGTTGCGGTTTTAGGCATGGAATCTTTCCTTTCTGGAATTTAGTTCTGGGAAACCTTTAAAAGCCGATCTACTTCCGGAGCAACCTGCTCAAGCACTTCTGCCGCGGTTTTTTTGCCGTTAAAAACAAGGTCGAGCTGGGGCTTCAGGTATTTCTCCTCGATCTCGCGCCACTTGGGATGAAACGGGCTGAAGACAATGTACTTGACGGCATCGTTCAGCATCTTTTTGTTGGCCGGGGGCGCCGGATCCTTGGCCCATGCGTCGCTTTCGGCCACCGCAATGCGCGAAGGCTGGGCCAGGCCGCGGTGGGCCAGCTCGGATTGTCCGTTGGAGCCCGTAAGCGCCTTGATCACTTCCCAGGCTTCTTTTTTATGCCGCGAGGATTTTAAAACCGCGTAACCCGATCCCCCGGAACCAAAAGCGCGGATGCCTTCGGCATTCTTGGGAAACATGGCCACATCCCATTCAAAGTTGTAATTGCGAAGCCCTGGCGTTTCCCATATCCCGGAAAGAAACATGCCGAGCCGCCCGCTTGCAAACATGAGGTCCACACCCATTCCAAGATTGGCAAGCGCCACCGGGGTGGGCATCACTTTATAGAGATTGATCAGATCCGCGTAAAACTGAACGCCTTGGATCGTCTTGGGATCGTTTAAGCGGCTTGCTCTGGGATTGGCGACATTATCCACAAGGCCTCCGCCGTTTCCGTAAATAAAATTCTGCCAGGCCCATCCGTAAAAACCGTATTGGGTGGTCCGGCCGCTGGCATCCGTCTTGGTCAGGGCCCGGGCGTCACGCAACAGATCGTCCCAGGTCCAGTCGTCGCTCGGATATGGAAGGGCCGCTTCGTCAAAAAGTTTTTTGCTGTAAAAAACGCAGGCAAAGGGCGCAACATCACGAGGCACGGCAAAAATTCTGCCGCCCACGGTAAACCGCTCTAGGATTTTTGGGAAAAGTTCTTTTTCGGAAAAACCGGTATCGGTTTCAAGGAACGGCGTGAGATCTTCGAGAACGCCTTTGGTGGCGAAGGTCACGAAATAATCCACTTCGGTCGCGACCACATCCGGAGCCGCGCCGCCGGCGATCCGGGTCAAAATTTTGCTGTCGTAGCCGGTGTAGGGGGTGTGTTCAAAAACGACTCTAATGCCGGGGTTTGCTTTTTGCCAATCGGCGATGGAATGCGTCAGGATGTCAATTTCTTCGGGGCTGCCCCAGAAAGCAACTTTGACTTGCACGGTTCCGTCCGTGCCTCCGGAGGAACCGCATCCTGCAGCGCTGAAAAAACTGGCCAAAAAAATGGCGTATAAAATTTTTCTGATTCTCATATCGACCACCGCGAGCGTCCGGAAGGAGCGTTCTTTTGTTCCTGGTGATTCAAGCTTTTAAAAAGTGCGCAGATTATAGCACACAAACGGGTTGTGTCAATGCGATTCAAGGGATAAAAAGGTTATTAAATCTTGCTTAGGCCCGTCTTTTCGAGAATGCGGTCAAGCTCGTCCAGAGAAAAATACCAGACCTCAAGCCGGCCCTCTTTTTGGTTTTTCCGGGGATAGATTTTGACCTGGCTTCCGAAGTGCTGGGAGAGCCTGTTTTCCAGATCCACGATTTCAGGCTTGAGGAAGCGCGCGCTTCGGGGTTTTCTTTTCTGTGCGTTGCTCCGGCTGACAATGGCTTCCACCTGCCGGACCGAGAGATTATCCTGAACGATCCTTCTGGCAAGCTGGCGCTGATGTTCCGGGGTAAGGAGACCGAGAATGGCCCGGGCGTGCCCGTTGCTTAGCTGCCCGGAGGCCAGATAGTTTTTAACCTCGTCGGGGAGACGCAACAAGCGCAGCATATTGGTAATGGTCGTCCTGTTTTTGCCGACCCTCTTGGCGATTTCTTCCTGGGAAATCATCTGCTCTTCGGCAAGGCGCCCGTAGGCCTGCGCCTCTTCCATGGGATTAAGATCCTGACGCTGAATGTTCTCGATAAGAGCCCATTCCAAAAATTCACTTGGCGCCACATCCTTGAGGATGGCTGGGATCTCGGAGAGCCCGCAAAGTTCGGCCGCGCGAAGACGCCTTTCCCCGCAAATCAGCATATAGCTGCCGCTTTCCATGCGCCTGACAATCACGGGCTGCAGGATTCCCTTTTCCTTGATGGACGCCGCAAGTTCCTCAATTTTTTCCTGCACAAACTCTTTTCTGGGCTGATCCACGTTGGGCACGATGCTCGTAATCGGAATCATTTGCAGCCCCTTGGGCTCAACCCGGCCGGTGGGCTCCTGAAAGCGGCGCGGCTCCGCAGTCGCCTGGCCCGCCGTTTTTGCTTCTTGAACATAGCGATCCGGAATCAAAGCGCTCAAGCCTTTGCCTAAAACTTTCTTCATGCGGACTCTCCCTGCACAACTTGTGCGGCCTGCGGTTCCGTGTTTTCCGAACGCGATTTAATGGCCCTCTGCCCCAATCCACCTTCCCCCGAAGCCTTGAACCTTTCTATAAACTCTTTAGCGACAAGCTGATAGCTCTTTGCACCACGATTTTGCGGATCATAAATAACAGCCGGCTTTCCAAAGCTTGGTGCTTCCGAGAGCTTGACCGATCTCGGGATGACATGCTTAAAAACTTTTTCTTTAAAGAATCCCCGCACTTCTTCGATCACCTGGTCCGTCAAATTGGTTCTAAAATCAGCCATCGTCAGAATGACCCCACCGATAAAAAGATCCGGATTCAAATTCTTCTGGACCAGACCATGGGTGGTCATGAGCTGGCCAAGCCCCTCTAAGGCATAATACTCGCATTGTAGAGGTATAATTATGTAATTACTTGATGTTAAAGAGTTTATAGTAGAAAGTCCAAGCGAAGGAGGACAGTCAATAAGGATAAAGTCAAATTTTTCAGCCAGGGGTACCAGTTTTTCTTTTAAAAGATATTCCCGCCTTGGAATATCCACCAATTCAAGCTCTATGGCTGCCAAATCAGCATTTGATGGAACAAGGCAAAGATTCTCAATTTCGGTCGCTCGGATTAATGTTTCGGCCGAGATATTGTTATCCACAAGCAGTTGATAAGTTGTGAATTCAATCGATGGTTTTTCCTGACCAAGGCCGCTCGTTGCATTTGCTTGCGGATCCATATCAACAATAAGCACTTTATAGCCAGACAAAGCTATTGATGTGCCTATGTTTATAACGGATGTCGTTTTGCCGACGCCGCCTTTTTGATTACAGAATGAAAATATGGTTCCCATATTTATTGTTCCACGTGAAACATGATTATATAAAAATAAACTTTCCTGTCCAGGCTTTTTGATTGTTTCACGTGAAACACTGTTTACTTTTTTAGGAGATAAACGGCTAGAAGGGATAAATCGCAGTGAGAGATTCCGGGGATTCGGGATGCCTGGCCAACAGAACCGGGTTTTATTGTTTTCAGTCTTTCCTTGGCTTCTTTGCTCATTCCGGTTATTTTTTCATAGTCAATCGCTTCGGGAATCTGGCGCTTTTCAAGTTTTCTGAATCTTGTTATCTCTGCCATTTGGCGTGAAATATACCCTTCGTATTTGATCTCATTTTCAACTCTGAAGATCTCCTCATCGGTAAGCGCTATGTCTAGCTGCTGTCCTGCCAAGCCGCTGGCTAGATCCCGATATTTAACCTCCGGCCTTTTTAGCATTTTATCTAATGTCCCAGCGACAGATTTGGTTGCTTTCAGCCTTTTTATCTCTTCAGAAATTTTTGCTGATTTTTTTTGGCTTGTTTCATAGGTTTCATCGCTAATAAGTGAAAATTGATGCCCGTAGCGCATTAACCGCTCATCGGCATTATCCTGCCTTAAAACAAGGCGAAACTCTGCCCGCGAGGTAAACATACGATAGGGTTCTGTTGTGCCTCGTGTCACCAAATCATCAATCATTACCGCAATATAGGCCTCCGACCTGTCCAAGATAAACGGCTCCTGGCCTTTGAGTTTTCGTATGGTATTAAGACCTGCCATCAATCCTTGAGCCGCGGCTTCTTCGTAACCAGAGGTGCAATTAATCTGTCCGGCTAAAAACAGGCTTTCCAGCTTTTTTGTTTCAAGCGAGTGCTTCAACTGGGTTGGCTGGGCGCAATCATATTCAATCGCATAAGCGAGCCTTATAAATTCCGCATTCTCAAGACCTTTTATGGAGTGTACGACCTCATGCTGCACTTCTTCGGGAAGGCTCGTAGAAAGA
>JAHFHI010000211.1 GCA_023246995.1 Candidatus Omnitrophota bacterium | reverse complement strand
CGCGCGGAATCAAAAGCCTCGCGGCGCTTTAAAAAATCCCGAAGCTCGGGATTTAAATATGCCGGGATAAGCCGCCCGATCTGCATGTCCATGTCGGCTAGAAACCTGCCGGATTTTTTTTGCCTGCTCAAGACATCCCGGAAAATTTCGACATTGCCTAAATAGACGCGGAGATTTTCGATGCCGTAGGCGGGCACCTCCGGCCGTTCGGCAAGAAAAAGCTCCGGACCTTTCAGTAGCCCGCCCCGGGCCAAATCCTTGAGAGTTTTACGGTTCAGAGCCTCGATGCCTGGAAAAAAATTTAAAACCCGGGGTTGAAGCCTGAAAGCGCTCCCTTCAAGCAAAAGAAGATCCATCCCGTAACGGCGGTCGATTTCATGAAGAAGAGCCGCTATTTTCTTCTGGGCCTCATAGCTCCCGTGCACGGTTTGGATATGGAAAATAAGAGGCCCCCGCCCGGGGGTGAAATGCTCCACCAAGGCAAGCCGGGAGGGCAATTTGACATCTGCCGGGATCACCCTCTGCGTTTCAGAGGGTTCTCCTCCGCGGGCCTGGCCGCTCTGGGAAACGAGCGCCTCAAGGCTAAAAGCTAAAAGGAATACCCACACAAAGGGTTTTGCTTTGTTTTGCGTTCTCATAAATTGAATCGGGCCGCGACCCGAACTTCACTAAAAGATAACACGGTGGGATGAAATGACAAGAACGTCGAAGGGTCTAACCCTAAAAAACATAAGGGGTTAAATCCTCATGAGATGAAGACTGTGAAGCCTGATCCCTCCGGACTTGCCCGGAAATCTTCTAAGGGGCATTAGACAAATTAAGGGCCGGCGTGATAAGATTCCGCCTCATGTCGACCATTCACCCCACCGCAATCCTCGGACAGGATATCAAGCTCGGCAAAGGGAATGTGATCGGGCCTTATGCCATCCTGGAAGACGGAGTCCGGTTGGGCGACCATAATGTCATCATGGCAGGCGCCATGCTCTGCTCAGGGACTGAAATCGGGGACCATAACGAAATCCATATGCAGGCGGTCATCGGGCATACCCCCCAGGATGTTTCGTTTGAAAACAAGCCGTCTTTTACCCGGATCGGCAGTCACAACAAAATCCGGGAGTTTGCGACCCTCCATCGGGGCACAAAACCGGGAAGCGCCACCGAAATCGGCGACCACAACTTTATCATGGCCTATTGCCATGTTGCCCATAACTGCAAAATTGCGAACCATGTCATCATGGTCAATCAGGCTTCTCTCACCGGCTACTGTGAAGTCGAAGACCGGGCTTTTCTTTCCGGGATGACGGGGTTTCATCAATTTACGCGCATCGGGCGCCTCGCGCTCATAAGCGCGCTTTCGGCCGGCAACAAGGACGTGCCGCCTTTCATGATCGCGGGCGGGCGCCCGGCCGTGGTGACGGGGATCAATGTGGTCGGGCTGCGGCGGGCAGGCTTTTCAGCCGCGGCGCGCGCCGAAATCAAGGAAGCCTACAAACTCCTCTACCGCTCGGGACTAAACGTGAGCCAAGCCCTTCTTCAAATCAAAAAAGAGCTTCACAGCCAGGAAGCGGTGCATCTTATTCATTTCATCGAAAGTTCAAAACGCGGCATTCTGGACGGCTCCGCCGAAGAAACCTTAAAACCCCGCAAGACCCTCTTCTCGGCCGAAGAAACGTCTGAAGAAGATTTCGCTTCCTGATTCTTCGCGAAGCCGAGAATTTTCCGAAAGGGCCCGCCGTCAGATCTTTCCGACAATCAAGATGGAATTTTTGCCGCCGAAGCCAAAAGAGTTTTTCATGGCCGTCCGAATCTCGACCTTGCGGCTTTTGTTGGGCACATAATCGAGGTCGCATTCGGGATCGGAAACTTCGTAATTGATGGTGGGCGGAATTTCCTGGTGCTCCATGGCAAGGAGCGTGGCAATCAGCTCGACACTTCCGGCAGCGCCGATCAAATGACCGATCATGGATTTATTCGCACTGATCGGGATTTGGGGCGCTCGCTCGCCAAAAACCTTCTTAATGATCGCGGTTTCGGTTTTGTCGTTGAGCGGCGTTGAAGTGCCGTGGGCATTGATATAATCAATCTGGTCGATCCCGATCCCGGCATCTTTTAAGGCCATCTGCATGGCCCTGGCCGCCTGCCGGCCTTCCGGGTCGGGCGCCGTCATGTGATAGGCGTCGCAGGTCATGCCGTGTCCGAGGATTTCGCCGTAAATGTGCGCCCCGCGATTTTTAGCGTGCTCGTACTCTTCAAGGACCAGCATCCCGGCTCCCTCGCCGAGCACAAAACCGTCCCGGTCGCGGCTGAAGGGCCTGGAGGCTTTCTGCGGATCGTTATTGCGCGTTGAAAGCGCGCGCGCCACGCAGAAAGCGGCGAGAATCCCGGGATAAATCGAGGCCTCGGCCCCGCCCATAATCAAAAAATCAAGCGCCCCGCTCCGGATGGCCTCAAAGGCATAGCCTCCGGCGTCAGAGGCCGAAGAGCAGGCCGTCGCGATAGAAAAGCTCGGGCCGGTCACGCCGAGCTCGATCGAAACATTACTCGCGCAGGCGTCCGGGAAGGATGCCAGCGCGGTGAAGGGGTTGATCCTCATCGGCCCCTTTTCCATGAGCGTTTTATGCTGATTTAAAATATAGCCGTGCCCGGCCATGGCGGTTCCGATAATCACTCCGGTTTTTTCGCGGGCACTCCCCTCCAGTTCAAGGCCGGCGTCACGAATGGCCATTTTGGCGGATGCCACGGCAAGCTGGGATGTGCGATCCATGCGTTTGAGGCGTTTGACATCTTCAATATAAGCGGAAGGTTCAAAATTGCGGACTTCGCCGGCAAACTGGGTGGTAAAATCCGCCGGGTCAAAAGCGGTGATGGGAGCGATGCCGGAGCGGCCGCTTCGCAGGGATTCCCAGAAGGCGTCTTTGCCGAGGCCTATCGAGGAAACAACCCCAAGCCCCGTAACAACGACGCGTCTCTTGGGAGAATGGTTTGACGCCACAGAATCAGGAGGATCGGGTGCCTGATACCGGAACAGTTTCCCCTTTGCAGGTGAGGGCGATCTTGCGGGCTTCGTGATCCACGTTCAGAATGCTCACGTTGATCGAATCCCCGATCGAAAAGCGCTTCTCGAGATCGCTCGCGCTGGCACCCGGAATCTCGGAGACATGCACCAAACCCTCCAGGCCGTTTTCGAGCTCCACAAAGACGCCGAAACTGACGATCCGCGTGACCTTGCCGGAAAAAGGAAGGCCCGTGTGAAGATGCTTAGTCAGATCCTCCCAGGGATCCTCGGTAAGCTGCTTCATCCCGAGAGAAATTTTCTGGGCTTCTCGGTCAACGCTCAAAATCATGACGTCAACCGTATCCCCTTTTTTCAGCAGATCGCTCGGACGGTTGACCTTGTGGGTCCAGGAAATATCCGAGATATGCACAAGCCCGTCGATCCCGGGCTCGAGCTCGACAAACGCGCCGTAGTCGGTCAGGTTGCGAACCGTGCCTTTAATTTTGTCCCCTACCCGGTACTTGTCACTGACGCGCGCCCAGGGGTTCTCCTGGGTCTGTTTGACTCCGAGCGAAATTTTTTTGCCGGCCTTATCGAGGTTCAAAATCACCACGTCAATCTCATCGCCGACTTTCAAAAGTTCGGAAGGGTGCGTGAGGCGGCGGGTCCAGGAAAGCT
>JAHFHI010000210.1 GCA_023246995.1 Candidatus Omnitrophota bacterium | reverse complement strand
TTCGGCTTCCCGCCCAGTCTCGTCGGTGAGCAGACAGGTCGAACCTTTTTCTAGGCGCAAAATCTTGCCCAGGTGAAGGCTTTCCGCTTCAGAGAGAGTAATCTCCTGGCCTGAACGATTGATAGGAGTTGAAGAAAAAAAACGCCGCAAACGGCGTTGCGGGCTCATGCGGCCTCGCTTGGATCTTTTATTTTAAAAATCAATCCGGCCCTGTGTCGTTTGCTTTGAAACGCCGAGGCACGGAAGAAATCAGCCTTTTTTAGCCTCTTTGGCCTCGTCTTTTCCTGCGGGCTTTTTGGAGCGAAGCACCTCGGAGGCCTGCGGCCCCCGTTCCCCTGCCACTACCTCAAAAGAGACTTCTTCACCCTGGACTAATTTTTTGTGTCCCTCTCCCTGAATGGCGGAGTAGTGGACAAAAATGTCCTTGTCTCCCCCTTCTTTTTCGATAAAGCCATATCCCTTCATATTGGAAAACCACTTCACCTTCCCTTTTTCCGGCATTCCGAATCCTCCTTACCCCTCTTGCAAGCTTGTGTTATTTAATCCTGTGTTTCAAAACAAGACCCGGCTTGAACACCACCACTTTTTTCTCGGGCACCGAGACTTCCTGGCCTGTCCTGGGATTTCGACCGACCCGGCCTCGGCGGTTTTTAACTTTAAAAACACCGAAATTCCGAAGCTCTACGGTCTCTCCCCGCTCAAGGCTTTCGAGAATCACATCCAGGGTCCGCTGCACGATTTTTTTGACATCAATCTGGGTGAGGTTCGTTTCATTTGAGACTTTAATGACAATATCTTTCTTGGTCACGTTCTCACCTCCTCATACTTCCGGAAAATTTTACAACCTATTGAGACATCAAAAGATGGGAAAAATTATCAAATCTAGCGGGGTGTGTCAAGGAGAAATTGTTATAACTTATTGCGGGATACGGCCTTAACGTATTTTTACCGCATTTTCACCGACCAGACGCTCAAGCGTGCTCAAGAGCTCATCCGAGGTCTTGACCCGGAGTTTTTCCCCGGAGCTCAAGACCGCGCTTCTGCCCGCTGGGTCGCGGAAAGTCAAAAAAACGGGTGTCGTCCCCTGGTATTTGATAAGAATATCCTGAATTTCTTTGAGCAGGCCGGAGTCAAGGCCGATGGTCTGAAGGTCAATCGTAATCGCCTTGGTAAAGCGCGCCTGCACCTGTTCCATGGAGACGATCTCCTCGGCGATGATCTTCGGGACATCATCGCGGGCGTTGATCTTCCCCCGGACAAAAACCGGCTCGTCTTTTTTGAGAAGATCCTGCGCCGATTTGTAGAGCTCCGGGAAAACCACCACGTCACAGCTGCCGTGCAAATCCTGAAGCGTGACAAAACCCATCTTGTCGCCTTTTTTGGTGAAAATTTCCTTGATCGCGTCAATCAGCCCGCCGATCGAAACCTCCGACTGGTCCCGCATTTCGGCAAGGGTATCGGTCGCGGCCGACGCGTAATTTTTGAGGATTTTGGCGTACTTTGAAACCGGGTGGCTCGTAACGTAGAAACCGATCAGCTCGCGCTCAAAGGCAAGCCGCTGGTTTTCAGGCCACTCCGGAATGTCCGGGACCTCGGTTTTGAGATCCTCGAAACCCTCGGCCGAGGCTCCCGCCGCCGCGCTTGGGCCCCCAAAAAAGGAAAACTGCCCCCGGCTTCTGTCTTTTTGCGCGCTCGAACCCATCTCAAGGGCCTTGTCGATCACGGCCATGAGCTGGGCCCGGTGCAGGCCGAATTCGTCCAGGGCCCCGCATTTGATAAGGCTCTCAAGAACCTTGCGGTTGCAAAGCCGGAGGTCCACCCGGCCCGTGAAATCAAAAAAAGATTTAAAAGGCCCGTTTTCACGACGCGAAGCAAGGATGGAATCAATCGCCGTAGTCCCGACATTTTTAACGGCATTCAAACCGAAACGGATCGCATCCCCCACGCAGGTGAATTCTGAAGAGCTTTCGTTGACCGAGGGCGGAAGCACACGGATGCCCATTTTGCGGGATTCTTCGATATAGCGCACCACCTTGTCGCTTTTGTCCACTTCAGAAGTCAGAAGCGCGGTCATGAATTCGATCGGGTAGTGCGCCTTTAAATACGCCGTCTGATAGGAAATAAAAGCGTAGGCCGTGGAATGCGATTTATTGAAGCCGTATCCGGAAAAGTAATCGATGAGATGCCAGATTTTTTCAGCCACCCCGGGCGGCACGCCCCTTTTGACCGCGCCCTCGACAAAGCCTTTTTTTTCTTTTTCCATGATCTCGGGGATCTTTTTGCCGATGGCGCGACGCAACGAATCGGCTTGGGCGAGCGTGAAGCCCGCCAGATCGCTTACGATCCGCATGACCTGCTCCTGGTACAAAATGACCCCGTAGGTTTCTTTCAGAATCGGCTCAAGCGCCGGATGGTCATAGGTAATCAGCGAGGGTTTATGCATGCGCCGGATAAAATCATCCACCATGCCGCTGCCGAGCGGCCCGGGGCGGTAAAGGGCCAAAAGCGCCACGAGATGGTCAAAGGATGTGGCCCTCATCTTTTTTAAAAGGTCGCGCATCCCCGAACTTTCAAGCTGGAAAACGCCCAGGGCTTCGGCCCGAGCAAGCATTTCATAAGTCGCGGCGTCATCAAAGGCAAGGTTGTCGATATTAAGATCCACTCCGCGGGTTTCCCTGATAATTTTCACGGTCTGATGAATCACGGTGAGCGTCTTCAGCCCCAGAAAATCCATCTTGAGCAGCCCGATTTTTTCCAGGTCTTTCATGGTGTATTGGGTTGAAACCTGTTCGTCGGCTTTAAAAAGCGGGACATACTCGGTCAAAGGAACGTCTGAAATCACCACCCCGGCGGCGTGGGTGGAGGCATGGCGCGCCAGCCCTTCAAGGGCCTTGGAGGTCTCGATCAGTTGGGCCACGCGCGTATCCGAAGCCATGAGCTCCTTCAGCTGCGGTTCGCGCTCCAGGGCCTGCTCGATCGTAATATTCAGCTCTGTCGGGATGAGCTTGGCCAGGCGGTCGACTTCCGGATAAGAAAGCCCCATCACCCGCCCGACATCGCGCACCGCGGCCTTGGCCGCCATGGTGCCGAAGGTAATGATCTGGGCCACATTGTCGACCCCGTATTTCCGCTTCACGTAGTGAATCACTTCGTCACGCCGTTCATAACAGAAGTCGATATCGATATCGGGCATGCTCACGCGGTCCGGGTTGAGAAACCTCTCAAAAATAAGGCCATGCTTGATGGGATCAATGTCGGTGATGCCTAACACATAAGCCACGAGGCTTCCCGCGGCCGAACCGCGCCCCGGGCCGACCGGGATCCCGCGCTCCTTGGCGTAGCGAATGAAATCCCAGACGATCAAAAAATAACTGGTGTAGCCCATGCGTTCGATTAACTCAAACTCGTAGACAAGCCGCTTGCGGTATTCCTCGGGCACGCTTGCGCCGAGCCGGCGCTTGAGGCCCTCGTCGCAGAGCTCGCGCATGTAACCGGACTGGGTTTTACCCGCCGGCGGATCAAAATGCGGCAGATGGGTCTTGGAAAAATCAAGCTCGAGATTGCAGCGCTCGGCAATTTCAACGGTCGTGCGGAGGGCCTCCGGAATATCCCGGAAAAGCGCTTTCATCTCATCGGCCGATTTGAGATAAAAATTGTCTCCCTGGTAGCGCATGC
>JAHFHI010000209.1 GCA_023246995.1 Candidatus Omnitrophota bacterium | reverse complement strand
TCGCCGCGCCGTTTCTGGATTGTGCTCGCGACATCCGGAAAAGGACTTTCCACCAAGCAGATTTATGAAGGGTTTAAGCCTTCTTCGCGCCCCCCTTCCTTGACAAGGCAGAAAGCGGTTGTTAAACTGCTTTTTCAATTTTTAGCCAAAAAAAAAGTTCCGGCTTTGGCGGATTTCCTTGAAAATGATCTCGAAGGGCCGGCCTTTCTCGCGCGGCCTTCGCTTAAGCAGGTGATCGCGGTTTTTAAGAAGTGCGGCGCCCGGACGGTCCGGATGTCGGGAAGCGGGCCCACGGTTTTTGCGCTCTTTGGGGATGCCGGAGAAGCCCGGAGTTTTGCCCGGCGGCTCCGGCCGGCCCTGCCGTCTCGGGAAATCCGGATTTGCCATTCCTATTGATTTAAAGAATTCCCGTTGCCCGGTGGTGAAATGGTATCACACTGGCCTTTGGAGCCATGATTCCTGGTTCGAATCCAGGCCGGGCAGTTTTTAAGCGACTGGATTCAAAGGGAGCCGACGAGCCTTTTATTGAGTTGCGACGCCTAGGAGCAGGGACATCCTGCGAGACGGAGGCTGGCCCCTATCATGCGTATAAAGGACATTTTTTCCTGCTCTGATTCGAGGTTTCTTTGAAAGCGCTGGGAAAAAGCCGGATCTGGCACGTCTATATTTTGGAATGCAACGGCGGGCGCTTTTATACCGGCATTACGGATAACCTCACGCGAAGGTTCAAGCAGCACCAGAGCGGACAAGGCGGGCATTTTACCCGGGCTTTTGGTGCCGAGAGAATCCTCTACTCGGAAAATCAGCCGGACAAGTCTTCGGCGCTAAGGCGTGAAGCCGAGATTAAGAGCTGGCCCCGGAATCGGAAGCTTGCGTTGATTCAGGCAGACTCCCGGGGCGGCAAGCCGGGTCGAAAGTCGGCTAAGGCTCTTCCTTAAAAAGGGGTCCTTTCGCTTCTATCTCCCTCTATCATTTTGCTTTACAATTAGCCCGGGCGAGTGGACAATACTCCTTCCCTAGTCTTTAAACAAAAGGCCGGACTGTCCAAAGTCATAAAAAGGGGTCCGAATTTAAAAGGCCCTTCTTAAAAGAGGCAGGTTGGAGATATGGATAAACCCATGGTCAGTGAAAGATGTTCGTTTTGCGGGCGCGACAAGCGCAAGGAAGTGCGCAAAATTTTTGCCGGGCCCGGCGTCTATATTTGCGACGTCTGCATCCGTATCTGCAGCGACATCTTGAGCAAAGAAAACAAAGAAGTCCCCGCCAATATGAAACAGTACGATGTCTCCGAAGGCCTTGTCATTCCTAAGCCGCGCGAAATCAAAGCCAAGCTTGATCAATATATCATCGGGCAGGACCGCGCTAAAAAACAGCTCTCCGTAAGCGTCCACAACCATTACAAACGCATCAAAAGCCGGGGGAAGTCCGAAAATGTCGAGCTTGAAAAAAGCAATATCCTTCTGATCGGTCCGACCGGCTCGGGAAAGACGCTTTTTGCCCGCACGCTTGCCGAGCTTCTGGATGTGCCTTTTGCCATTGCCGACGCCACGGCCCTCACCGAAGCCGGCTATGTGGGGGAGGATGTGGAGAATGTTTTGCTGCGGCTTCTTCAGGCCGCCAACTTTGACGTCAAGCGCGCCGAGCTCGGAATCATCTATATCGATGAGATCGACAAAATCGCCCGCACCTATGAAAACGTTTCGATTACCCGCGATGTTTCGGGCGAGGGCGTACAGCAGGCACTTCTTAAAATTTTGGAAGGCACAACCGCCAACGTGCCGCCCCAGGGCGGGCGCAAGCACCCGCAGCAGGAATACATTCAGATCAATACCAAGAACATCCTTTTTATCTGCGGCGGCACTTTCGCCAACATCGAGAAAATCATCGAGCGGCGCATTTCAAGCAAGGCCATGGGTTTTTCGGCTATCCAGTCGGAAGGCACGGCCTCTCCGGCCAAGGAAAGAAACATCGGGCAGACTTTGGGGCTTGTCGAAACCGAGGATCTTCTCAAGTTTGGACTCATCCCCGAATTCATCGGGCGCTTTCCCGTGATCGCATCCCTCCATGGCTTGAGCGAGGAAGATCTCGTGCGCGTGCTTCGTGAGCCCAAGAACGCGCTTGTGCGCCAGTATGAAGAATTTTTCAGGATGGAAGGCGTGAAGCTCAACATTACTCCGGACGCGCTTGAGGAGATTGCCCGCAAGGCCCTTCGCAAGGGGACCGGAGCCCGCGCGCTTCGTTCGATTCTTGAGACCCTCATGCTTGACCTCATGTATGACGTGCCCTCCGAATCGAACGTGACCGAGTGCATGATTACCCGGCAGGTGGTCGAGGGCAAGCAGGCGCCGCTTCTCATGCGCGGCGGGGAATGGAAAAAATCGGCATGAGGAGGCGGGACACCAGCGCTTTTAAGGAAGCGTTCGCGGCGTATGTGTTTCTCCTGCCGAACCTGGCCGGTTTTTTGGTTTTCACCTCCATTCCCGTTATCGCGTCGCTTATCTTGAGTTTTCTTGAATGGGATCTTTTGTCCGCGCCCCGTTTCGTGGGATTCGCCAACTTTATCGATCTCTTTCAAGACCCCTATTTCTGGAAATACTGCTGGAACACGGTCTACCTCATGCTAAGCATTCCGCTTAGCATGGGCGGGTCGCTTCTCCTGGCGCTCGCCATGAACCAGAAGCTCAAAGGAATTATTTTTTTCCGCACCGTCTATTTTTTGCCCACGCTTTGTTCCGGGGTGGCGATTTATATGCTCTGGCGGCTTATTTACAACCCCGAGTTCGGGGTGTTAAATGCTTTGATCGCCCGCTTCGGGGAGATTCTCGGGATCCATTTAAAAGGGCCGCAGTGGCTGACGGATGAAACCTGGGCCAAGCCCGCGCTGATTCTGATGGGTGTCTGGCAGAGCGTGGGCGGTTATAACATGATTCTTTATCTGGCCGCCCTCCAGGGCGTGCCTCGCGACCTTTATGACGCGGCGGAAGTGGACGGCGCCAATCCGTGGCAGAAATTCTGGGCCGTTACCTGGCCGCAGATTTCACCGACTACTTTTTTTATCGCCATCATGAGCGTCATCGGAGGGTTTCAGGCCGGGTTTGATCCCGCCTACATTATGACCGGCGGCGGGCCCAACGGTTCGACCACGACGCTCATCTACTATCTTTACAACAATGCCTTTCAATGGCACAAGATGGGCTATGCCGCGGCCATTGCTTGGGTGCTTTTCCTGGTCGTTTTTATTTTCACCATGCTGCAGTGGCGCGTGTTTGGAAAAAGCGTCCACTACCACTAGAGAGGGCTTTTTCCCGTGAGTGCCGCCGAGCAACCCCCGACGCCTGCCGCAGCGAAAAAGAATCATACCCTCGCGCAGGTTAAACAAATCCAGGCGCAAAAGACGTTTTTTCAAAAAATAGCCTCCTATTTGCTTCTGGCCTTCGGCGCGATTTCCATGACCGCGCCCTTTCTCTGGATGGTCACGACCTCTCTGAAAGAACCCGGCCAGGTTTTTTCGTTCCAGAAAGAATGGTGGGAAGAGTGGATCCCTTTCGCGTTTCACTGGATGAATTATCCCAAGGCCTGGCAGGTGGTCCCCTTCGCGACCTTTTATCTCAATTCCATATTTATCACCACTTGCGTCACGCTCGGCCAGGTCGCGACCAGCGCTATGGCGGCCTACGCGTTTGCCCGGCTCCGGTTTCCGGGC
>JAHFHI010000208.1 GCA_023246995.1 Candidatus Omnitrophota bacterium | reverse complement strand
TAAGGGGGCATTTTAGCTTATGATGCGCCGGCAGGTACAGAGGTTTATCCGGGTAAAGGTTTCTTAGGCCGGGGAGGAGCGTTTTCCGGATTTAACAGTTTCTAAGAAACAACGAAGTGCCCGCTTTGACGGCTGTTTCACCCAGCCACGGATCCCTAAATAGTGCTGGAAAGCGCTAGAGTTTTAAGATATCATCAACGGTCTTTAGCAATCATTTAATAAATTAATTAATCAAAAATTATCAAATGGGATTATTGCTGAAGGTTTCTTGAATCAAAGACGTCAAGTAAATAGAATTTTTTTCGAGCCGCGCCGATAATAAACGATTAAAGACAGGGGACACTAAGAATGAAACCATTCCAGTATGGACTTCTCGCCGCAGCATTTCTTTTCCACGCAACTTTCGCTTATGCGGATCCCTACGTGATTGACGCCGATCATTCGACGGTTTCATTCAAGATTCGCCACATGCTTTCTTATGTCCGGGGCAGTTTCAATGCCGTTGAAGGCAAGTTTGATTATGATCCGGCCAAACCGGAGACCTGGGGCTGCGAAGCTTTGATCCAGGCCGAGAGCATTGACACGAACCTTGCGCCCAGGGACAATCATCTTCGGAGCGCGGATTTCCTCGATATCGCCCAATACCCGACGCTAAGTTTCAAGAGCACAAAACTAACGGACGTTACCCCCACGAGCGCGAAGGTGGAAGGTGTTCTCCTGCTCCATGGCGTCGAGAAACCCGTGATTCTGGATCTTGAGATGCACGGCGTGGTCAAGGATCCCTGGGGAGGTGTCCGCAGCAGCTTCAGCGCAACCACCACGATCAACCGCAAGGATTTCGGGCTGGCCTGGAACAAGGCCGTCGAAACCGGAGAACTCCTTGTGGGCGATGAAGTTAAAATTGAAATTGAAATAGAAGGAATCCGGCAGGCTTAATCCCAGCGTAGAAACAGGTAATCGGCATCATAAGCAGCAAAACCAACAATAACAAAATCAGGAGGATTCGATGAAAAAGAGTAACAAAAAGAAGATGTTGCTTGCAGCGTCTGTTGCCGGCCTTTTGGCGGTAACGGGGGCGTTTTCAACAGCGGCCGTGTACGCGGAAGTAGCCTGTGCCGGTGCCAATGCCTGCAAAGGCACGGGTGCTTGTGCCGGTAAGAGCAATGCCTGCGCTGGTAAAAATGCCTGCAAGGGCGCGGGATGGGTCAAGGTTGACACGGCTGATGCTTGTGCTAAAGCCGGCGGCACCGTCGTCCCTTCTCCGGCGCACTAATCCCGGATTCCGTATGATCGGCAGCAGGGTAGTTCATGGCGCTTATTGAAACGCGATCCTTTGGATGCGGTGTCGGGCTGCGAAGCCCTCACTATCCGGTGGTCACGGAAGAGTGGCCCGAGATGGACTGGTTCGAAGCCATCTCGGAAAACTATATGGATACGGGAGGCAGACCCTTTCATATCCTTGAAAAAGTGCGCCAGCACTACCCTGTTGCCCTTCATGGGACCGCTCTCTCCCTCGGTTCCTCGGATGATCTCAACCCCCAATATCTTGAACGTCTGAAACGGCTTGACCAGGCTATCGAGCCCTTTATCGTTTCCGATCACCTTTGCTGGTCCGGGATCGGAGGAGATCATCTCCACGATCTTCTGCCGCTTCCTTTTACCGAAGAGGCCCTTCGGCATGTGAGCGCGCGCATCATGCAGGTCCAGGAATTCCTCGGGCGGCGCATCTTGATCGAAAATGTTTCCGCTTACGTGACCTTCAAGCATTCCACCATGACCGAGTGGGAATTTCTAAACGGCGTGGCGGAACGCGCGGATTGCGGTATCCTGCTTGACGTCAATAATATTTATGTCAATTCCGTCAATCATGGCTTCAACCCCAAAGACTATGTCCGTGCGGTGGCCGGTGAGAGAGTGCTTCAGATGCATGTGGCCGGGCATACCGATATGGGGACCTATCTTTTCGACACGCACAGCAAGGCGATCATTGATCCGGTTTGGGATTTGTACGAACAAGCGATCGGGCAGTGGGGACCCATTTCAACGCTTATTGAATGGGATGAAGATATCCCGGGTTGGGAATGTTTGAGCGAGGAAGCCGCAAAGGCCAGAAAGATCTACGCCGCGCATGCGGACCAAAAGCAAAAGATTAACGATGTCCCCCGAGTTTCGCGGCGCGATCTAGGCAGCGTCATGAGCCCTCAAAAACTATCGGATATTTCGCTTGTCGAAATTCAGGAGACCCTGGGCGCTTTGATTGAAAAACCCGAAGACGCGTCAATCGCACGCGCGCGCCTCGATGCGGTTTTAAATCCCCAGGGCGGCGTTTCCGGAGGCGAGCGGGCCGCGGTTTATGCCGGAGGCCTGCCGGCGCGTTTTCATGAGTCCCTGACGGAAGTTTATGATGCGGTCCTGCGCATTCTTGGCCCCGAAGAGTTTGCCGAGATGGCGCATGCCTATACCTATCGGTATCCTTCGCACGATTACAATTTAAATCATGCGGGGAGGCATCTTCCGGAGTTCATTCTCGATTCCCCGAAGATTTCGGATTTTCCGTTTCTGGCGGAATTGGCACGGCTCGAGTGGCATATCTGGGAGGCTTTTCACGCTTTTGACGGGCCGGCTCTTGATCCAGCCGGCCTTGCCGCCGTTCCCGCAGAGGCTTGGGATGGGGCGTGTCTTTATTTCCAGCCGTCTCTTCGCCTCATGAAATCCGAATGGAACGTGTTCGAGCTCTGGTTTGCCCGGCATTCGCAGGATACGCCGCGGCCGCGTCAATCCGCGGCAAGAATCCTGATCGGCCGCCGCCAGGATCAAATCCGCTGCGAGCTTCTTGACCCGGCGCAGTATTTTCTGATGGAAGGCCTTTTGAAAGGGGAACCGCTCGGACGGGTTTGCGAAGATCTCGCGGCTCTGCAGATCTCGGACGATACCCCGGTTTCCGATTGGTTTGCCCGCTGGATTCAAGACGGGCTGATCCAACGCTGTGAATTTCTGCCAAGGAAATCCGGCAAGAGCCCGCGCTCCGGCCGTCCCCAAAAAGCCAAAGCCTGACACCCCGCGCAAACAGCCCGCCGCACAAAGCAAAATCCCGATTGCGCGCCTTGCGGGCCCTGGCTATACTAACCACCCTCTATGGAACAAACCCTGTTTGAAAAAATTTGGAACCGTCATCTTGTGACGACCTTTGAGGACGGGACAAGCCTTATTTATATCGACCGGCACCTCGTCCATGAAGTCACGAGCCCGCAGGCGTTCGAAGGTTTGCGCCTTTCGGGGCGTCCGGTTCGCCGGCCTGAACTGACTTTCGCCACCATGGATCATAACGTCCCGACCGTGGACCGGATGAATATCAAAGACCCGGTCTCACGCGCTCAAATTGAGGCCCTGACCCGCAACTGCCGGGATTTTGGGATCAGGCTTTATGATCTTGAAAGCAAGGAGCAGGGGATTGTTCACATTATCGGGCCCGAACTTGGGATTACGCTGCCCGGCCTTACCATCGTCTGTGGCGATTCGCACACCTCCACACACGGGGCTTTCGGAACGCTTGCCATAGGAATCGGCACTTCCGAAGTCGAGCATGTGCTTGCCACCCAGTGTCTGCCGCAGAAGAAACCCAAGACTTTTAAGGTGGAATTTACCGGACGCCCCAAAGCCCCGGTGGGCGCCAAGGATCTTATCTTGAAATTGATCGGCTTAATCGGAACGGCCGG
>JAHFHI010000207.1 GCA_023246995.1 Candidatus Omnitrophota bacterium | reverse complement strand
CAAGCACGCACCGGGTGCCTTTTGACCGGAAAAGGGGGGCTAGCTCAGCCGTATGCCAGTATTCGAAAAGGACGCCGTCAAATTTTTTCGGTCCAAGCGCTTGAAAAATCCGCTGTGGCGAAAACTCTAACTGCCCGATCACATAATTGGAAAACTTCAAACCTGTTTTCCAGGAATAATGTGCCCCTTTAACCTTATGCATGATTTTTCGCCACAAACCCGCATTTAGCGGCGGGAGGAGAATGGTCTCATCGCAGAGCGTCTTTAACTCCGAGTCAAAACCCGCATTCCCCTTCGTGGAAATACTCAAAAGCGTAACATGAAAGTCTTTTTTCGCGCATTTGAGCATGTAAAAAACCCGTTGCCGCTGGCCGCTATTTCCCGGAAACGGAAATACGTGGGAAAGCATCAAGAGCCTGGGTTTGCTCATGCCGTTTCCGCGATTCTCAAAAGAATTTCAGACGCTCTTTTATAAACCCGTCCATCCAGAGTATCTCCGAACATTCCCTTGATTAATTTTAAACGCGCCTCATGCCCTTGCTTGGAATTCGTCAGGATGGTTTGGAGAGCGTGTGCCATCTTATCTTCTGAACGCACGAGCCCCACAGCCCCACTCTCGACAACCGGCCGGTAGTGCTCAAAATCGTAATACTTCGCATAGTTCCATACCCCCGGCGGCTCTCCCGGCGGATTGTAAGCCACATTGATCACCGGCTTGTCAAACATGCAAAGCTCCAAGGATACGGTAGAGGCAATATTGATTCCAAGAGAAGCATGCCGAAGCATATTCGTTAAGAGAAAGCAGTCCTCCCATTTCGGAGTAAGCCAGTTCGGCTCCCAGGGAATTTCGGGGAACAAAATATCCGGCCTGCTTTTTTTGAGCAGTTCAAAGCGTCCCGTCCGGTCTTTTGGATAAACCCGGACCATCAGCTGCGGCGGGCCTAATTCAAGCATGTGCTTCAGCATATCGGCAATGCCTTCGACAATCTGGGGCTCGCCGGGCATGTGATTGGCCATTCCGGTGGTGTAAAGCACCACCGGTCTTGCCGGATCAGCCCCGGTGCGGACGCAAAATTCTTCCCTTGACCAGAAAAACTCGGGTCGGAAATGAAAATCAAACTGCGGCGTCCCGGTGACAAACACCATCTTCGGATCAGCAGATGGATAAATTTTCAAAAGTTGCTCCCGCAAGGATTCATTCCAAACCAGGTAGTAGTCATAGGGCACGACAATCCGGCCTTGCGATGTCAGATTATCCCAGGAAAAAATAAAAGCGGCCGTAGGGATTCCCTGCCATCTGGCGGCCTCCAGCGCCTGAATCGCGATATCGCTGTGAACGTGCGAGGCGTTAAAAACAAGATCGGGCTTGAGCTCCCCAAAGAGTTTGGGATAAGGGGATCGGGGATAAAGCTTTTTGCTGACGGCCCTCTCTAAGGTGGAAATAAATTTTATCCCTCCTGCGTTTGCGAACAATTGGGCTATAAATTTCTTAAGATGCCGCTTTAGCCCTTTTGAGAACCCCACGGCTTCCGCATCCCGAATAAGCCACCTCTCCTTGGCCGCTTGCGACCAGAGCCAGCGGCCGTGGGCCATGTCGAAGATTTCTCTTAGGATCCGTACAGGCCATTTTTCAGGAAGTGCTGCAAGAGGATAAATTTTGCCGTATCGTTTCTCGAGTTCGTTTTTTATTTCCTCATTCGGGACGACCGAGAGCAAGGTAAGCTTGGCGTTTTGCGCCAAATCGTCAAGGCATCCGGTGTAAACGAAATTCCGGATCGCCTCTCCGCGAGGAAGTAAAACCACAATATGCGGGATTTTGCCCTCCATAAGAACAGCCTCGGATTAGGCTGGTTCTCTCCCCGAAACGCCTGCTAGAATTTTTCTGTATTCCGGCAGCAGGGATTCTCTCGTGAATCCGCCCTCAAAGGTTTGTCTTGCGGCTTCGGAGATTCTCCGGCGCAGGCTATTATCAGAATAAAGCTCATGAATGGCTTCAGGCATATCCTCGATTTGATCAACCAGGCGGCAATTCATTCCGTCCTCGAGTTCCGGGAATCCGGCAACAGCCGCCCGATGGGCCACTACGGCCTGCCCGAAATTAAAGGCCGCGATCAGGCGCGTGCGCTGCCCGGTGGCATATTCCCAGGGAATCACATGAATGTCATAGGGCCTTAAGATCCTCACGAGGTCAGGCACATAACCTGTGCGGACGGTGCCGCTTAAGAGCGCCTCGAGTTCCGGAGAAGCGCCGCTCATATCTCCGACCACCCAAATTTCCATGCTTGAAGGCAGCCTTGGACGTACTTTCTTCAAAAAGGATTCGAGCCCTAATCTCGTGGCCGTGGTCGATACCCCTCCAAGATGAACGACCCTCGGTGAATTGCCGGCCCGGGACTCTGCCATATTGAGGGTTGCCGGGGCGTAAGCAAGCGGCAGATAAAAGACATTCCGGCACCCCGCGTCACGGATTTCTTCGCATTCCAAAGCCGAGCCGCTTACGACAGCCTTAGCTTTTCTGCAAACATTGACCTCTTGAGTCTTCAAGCGCATGTCGGCCGCCTTACCGCTTTTTAAGGACTTGATTTTATAGGTCCAGTCGTGGTGTGAATAGATGACCGGAATGCGGGTCTGAAATACTGCCACTTGGGCCGGCCCGAAATGCTGGGCCCAAATAAAATCAGGGTTGTGACGTTTAATCAGAGCGCTCAATTCACTTTGGGCCAACTCCCGCGATACTGGATTCTCCACGTATTCTCCGGAAAGACGGTTTTGGATCTTATTTTCAAGGCGGGCGCGCAAAGACGGCTTAGCATTCACCGTGCTTAGCGTGACGGACCGGCACATTCCCTTAAGCTGACCCCAGACTTCCGAGTCCTTCCGGATAAAGCTCTCAAAACTTGCGCGCTCCTCGGGATAGGCATAATGCCAAAGATAAATTTCGCATCCCGCTTCCCAAAGCGACGCCAGCTGCTCAAAGTAAACCAGCCCGCCGCCTTTTCCGGCATTGGGCGATAACGGCCCTTGGGCAACCATATAAAGACATTTCAAGCGGCATCCCTTTTGAGCGGCGGGTTTGCGCGCCCTTTCATCCCGAAAAAGATTTTCCAATTCCGATAAACTTTATAAGGCGCTCTCCAGGCGAGCTTTTCCTGCCACCGGTCAAAGCCGGTCAACCCGATCAGCTCCATGACCAAACTCCTTTTCCAGTGAAAAAATGGTTTGGTCACATTTTCCGGCCATGAATTTGCGGCGGCATTGCAAGCCAGCGAAAAAATCAGATAGTAAAAGGTCAGAGACATCCAATGGGTAGAGCCTTTCGGCAAGGGCCTTTGCTTTTCTCCTTCGTACGCCTCTTTTAAAATATCAAACTCCGGAGGCTTAAGATCCCAGGAAAGCTTAACCAGGCCTACTCCCTCCGGCGCCCAAAATAAATATTTTTCGTCGACTATCTTGAAAATTCCTTCTTCTGTTTTAATAATATTACGCGGCATGGCATCCCCGTGCGTCATAACCCATGGGTCATCCCCAAAATCACATCGCCTATAATGGTCCCGAATGGTTTTCACCGAACCCGGCAAGAATATTCCCGCTCTCGAAATCTCCCGAAGCCATGCCTCAAATCGGTCTTGGGAACGATCCCCCGTAAGATTCGATAGACGGCCCAGCAACTTCCCAGTTCCTTGGCAAAATTCTCGGCCAATCTCGATCCGCTCGCCTTCCGCATACTCCAAGATAAGTTTTTCATCTATCC
>JAHFHI010000206.1 GCA_023246995.1 Candidatus Omnitrophota bacterium | reverse complement strand
GGCGACGGCACCCGGGCATTCTTCGATCAAGGCACGCTGCGGGAAATTCTTTTTCCCGACGCAAGGAAACTCGAGGCCATCAAGCTGGGGGACGGGGGCGCGATCGAGGGCGCGCTCGAAACGCTCCCGGACGGCGAAAAGCGCGTTTACGAAAAAGGTCGGATGATCGCGCGCTTATTTCCGGACGGCACCCGTCTTGAGTATTCGGAGGCTTTGGCATCCGCTTTATACGGCACGTCGGGCGGGCGTCTTGATTTTCATTATCAAAAAGATGCCGCGGGCAATAGGACCGGCCTTGTCATGGAAGGGGCGGGGGAATCCTGGGAGTTTAGGAAATCCCTTTCCGGAAAATTTGAACTGGGAAAGGTCCGGCGCGAGCATTTGGGCGCTCTTGTCACGAAGGGTGAAATTTCGGCGCTTGAGTCCCATTTTGGGGAAATCGAAGCCCCGGTTTTTGACACCGCGGGAAATCTCTCGGACGGCATTTTCAGACGGGCCGACGGCGCGGTCACGGAAATCCGCGCGGGTAAAGTTTTTCAAACTAGCCTTGAGTCAGGGGAGCGGCTCATTTACGGCGGCGAACGGCTGGATCAGATCGAAACTTCCCACGGCATTTTTAATCTTGAAGCCGCTCCCGGAGGAGGGATGCGGGTTCGGTTCACCGAATCAGGCATTCAAAAAACCGAATCCCTGGCTCGGTTTCTGGGGCGTGAGGGCTACGACCGTGAACGCGCCATTTTGCTTGCCGAGCCGCTTGTGAATGCCTTTGAGAATAAACGCGCGATAAGCGCCCTTTTTGATACCGGGAGCGCGGTAAAACTGGCTTTTGACGCCATGGACGCCGAGCGCGGCCAAAGCCTTCACTTTAATTTTGACTACCGGCCTGTCTGGACGGGCGTGAGCGATACGGGCCCGGACGGCGGCTATATCCGCAGGATGCGGGTCTTGGGCGTGTGGGATTCCCTCCCGGCCGTGATTTCGGATTTAGCCGACATGAACCGTGACGGCCTTCCGGACCGGGTTCTTTTCGATCCCGAAAAGCCGGGCGCCTTCAGCGTGCAGCTTAATACCGGCACCGGTTTCGGAGCGCCCCTTTCATGGGGCGGCGTGGCCACCGATCTTGGGGCTTTTTTAAAACCCGAGGGCTTTCGGACCGAAGGGGATGCCCTTTTTAGTTTCGAAGGGCGGCATCCTCACCGGCTGGGCGAGCTTGTTGACATCAACGGGGATGAGCTTCCGGATCGTGTGGTGATCGGCGGCTACGGTGAGGCGGACTGGGTGGTGCAGTTAAATAACGGCCGGAGTTTTGAGGCTCCCCAAAAATGGGAGGGAGCCTTTCCCCTGGCTCGGGTCTGGAGTTTTCAGGCGCAGTACGCCTCCGAAGTGCGCAATGACGAGCTCGGTTACGGGCATCAGGAGCTCATGAGCGACCTCGTGGACATGAACGGTGACGGCCGCCCGGACCGCGTGGTGATGGCCCCGCGAGAACCCTATGACTACTGGTTTGTCCAATATAACAATGGCGCCGGTTTTGATTTCCCGGTGATTTGGAAAAACGTGCTGAATAATTTCTATTCCTCAAACCATGAGCTCGACGGATCGCTTTCGGTCCTGAAGGAATCCCGGGCCGCGGTCATGAGCGCGCTTTTTGACATTACGGGCGACGGCAAAGCCGACCGCGTGATCGCGCGCAAGCCTGTGTCCGGGGATCCCGCCAGAGGCCTTGAATGGTATGTGCAGGAAAACACCGGGACCGGATTCAAAGACTCCGCGCTCTGGGAGGATGCGGTGCGCCTTCCCGCCGGTGTGAGCGACCCGGAGCTCGGCACAAGCATTCGCTACGCGGAAACTTACCGGCAGGTTTTCGTCGAAATGACCGACCTAAACGGTGACGGGTTGAGCGACCGCGTGAGCGTGGAGCGCGCGGATCTTCAGGATTCCGGGGCGCGGTGGTGGGTGGAGTTGAATAACGGACACGGGTTTGACGAACCGGCCGAATGGCCGGGCGTGGAATCACGCGGAGAGATGACTGCCGGGATCACCACCGATGATGAGCTCTGGCATCCGGCCATCGCCAAGCAAAATTACGAAATTACAAACGAACTTGCGGATATGAACGGCGACCGCCTTCCCGACCGGGTGCTCTATGACACCGTAAACCGCGAATGGCTTGTCCAGTTTAATAACGGGCACGGTTTCGAGCCTTTGCGCGCGCTTCACGTAAACGGGATTCTCGCCGGGGCTGGAATCAAAGATGCCGGGCGTTACGAGGGGCTTCACTTAAGTCTGAAACTTTCGGCGCCTGGGGGCGGGGAAACGGATCTCGAGAGCGAAGCGGCCGTGATCAAAATCGGGAATCTGGAGTTTAAGGTGAGCGGGGCGTCAAGTCAGTGGCGGGATTTTTACTTTCCGCTTCAGGGGCTTGAGAAAACCCCGGAGAATCTTGAGCTCACGGCCCGGCCCGGACTCAAGCGCGAAATATTTGTCCAGAATCTTAGCTGGGTCAAAACCCGCGAGGTAAGCGCCTTTGACTGGCTCGAGGATCTTCTTGCCCGGGAAAACCAGATCGCGGAGCTTCATCAAAACGCCGGCCGTGATTTCAACCAAGTGCTCGGGGCGATTGAAGCTGTGAGCCCAGACTGGTCCGGTCTTGGGGCGATTCTGGAGGCGCGAAGCATTCTCCGCTATTCGGCCGCGGGAGAACTTGAGCGGGTGGATCTCGCCGACGGGCGCAGCGCCGAGCTTTCGGATTCAAAGGTGCGGACCATTGCCGGGCCCGGAGGTTCGAAAGTGAATCTGGAATATAACGCGCAGGGGGAGCTTACGGGCGGCGCCACTTTTTCGGGCCTTGATCCCAGCGCCGGATCATTTTTGAAGATGAGTTACGGGCGGGTGCGCGAAATTACCGGAAAAGAAAACACTCCGGGCTTAAAAGTTTCTTATGAGTTTGACTCCGCCGGGGATGAGGTGACCGTGATCCATGACCCCGCGAGGGGGCGCACGGAAAAATACCGCGGCGGAAAAATGGTCGCCGCGCTAGACGCGAGCGGGCTTGAAGTCCTCTATGACTACGGCCCGGACGGAGGGCTCGCGCGCTCCCGGGTATTTTACAAGGGGCGCGCGCAGACCGGCTATGAACACGCCCGCGCGGAAGGCCGGGATCTTGTGCGGCACGAAAACGGCACCGAGGAGGAATACGGCTCCGGCGGCAGAGTCGAATATCACACGCTTCCGTCCGGCTACCGCTACCGGCACAGCCGTCAAAAGCCGGACCGGTTAATTGAGGAAACCGGCACGGACGAGAACGGCTACAAGACCTACCGCCTGTCTTTTGAGCAGGACACCGGGGCCGAAGAGCTCCACCGCGTGGAGCTCCATGAGAAGCGCGGTCCGGGCGGCGAGACGGCGCGCTACGAGGAAGGGCGCCTTGTGTTGATTCGCCTCGCGGAGGGAAGCGAGATCACATTCGGCGCGGATCCGGCCTCGGGTCCGGAAAAAGAAACGGTTCTTTTCCGGTACGCCGACGGCGTGGAAATCAAATTCCGGGGCGGGCTTCCCTATGAAGTCCGCGCAAGCTCGGGCGTTAAAAAAAGCTGGGAGGCGGCCAGCGCCGACCCGCTTGATTTTCATTACGCGCAGGCTCTCAAAGCGTATAAAACCGTAAAAGAAAAAAGGCGGGAGTTCGAGCTTTCCGGAGAAATCTCGATTCTTGAGGAATACACGCTTGCCGGAAAACCTGTCAGCCGGTGGCGGGCCGACGGGACCGT
>JAHFHI010000205.1 GCA_023246995.1 Candidatus Omnitrophota bacterium | reverse complement strand
AAGATGAATAAGATTCTGGGCAAGGTCCAGAATGCGGACCGGCTCTCCCATATCCAGGACAAAAATCTCGGAATCCCGGCCGAGGATCGCGGCCTGCAAAACAAGAAATACCGCCTCTGAAATGTCCATAAAATAGCGCGTCATTTCGGGGTCGGTGATGGTGACAGGCCCGCCTTGTTCGATTTGCTTTTTAAAAAGCGGGACAACGCTCCCCCGGCTTTCAAAGACGTTTCCGAAACGGACAGAAAGAAACCGCGTTTTGGAATTTTTAAGACTGCGGATGTAAAGCTCGGCGATGCGTTTGGTGGCCCCCATAATGCTTCTCGGATTAATGGCCTTGTCCGTTGAAATCATGACAAAACACTCCGCCTCAAAAGCGGCGGCCAGATCGGCCGTGATCTGTGTGCCGAGCACGTTATTCAGGATGCCGGCCCCGTAGTGAATCTCCATGAGCGGAACATGCATGTAGGCGGCCGCGTGGCAGACAAGCTGCGGCTTGTGGCGCTCAAAGACCTTGCGCATTCCTTCGGCCTCCGCAATGCTGCGAAGATAAGAGAAAACTTCCGTCTGGGAAGGTTTGCCGCGCAGATCCGTTTCAATGTCATAGAGATTGCTCTCCGAATTATCGAGCAAAATAAGCTCCCGGGGATGATTCTCAAACACCGTTCGCGCAAGCTGGGAACCGATGGATCCTCCTGCGCCCGTAATCAGCACGCGTTTTTCACGAATAAAATGCTGGATCCCCTCGAGATCCGGCGGCGCGACCCGGCGCCCAAGGAGATCGGAAACTTCGACGGCACGGAGCTTAAGAGGAAGGACCGCGGGGGAGAAAACCGAAGCCGCGGCCGGCGCGATCCGGCAGGGAATTTTAAGCTTCCTGCAGGCTGCGAGAATCTCTTTAATTTCTTCGCTTGATGCGTCGGGCTTGGCAATAATAATTTGATCGACTTTCCGAACTCGAGTGATCTGGGCAAGCTGCCTGACGGACCCCATCACCTTCACCCCGTGAATCCGGATAGAATGCTTCATCGGGTCGCTATCCAGAAAACCGACAGGCCGCAGGCCCAGCCCCGGCTGCTTGATGAATTCGCGCACCAGCATCTCGGCCGCGTCCCCGGTCCCGACAAGAAGTACGTTTTTACGGTTGTCGAGTTTTGGACTCCTCAAGCGCTCGGCCGTGATCTTAAAAACAATTCGGGAGGCGCCGAGCATCATGATCAAAAGAAACCAGTCGATCACGAGCACCGACCGGGGATGAAAGGAAACCCCCAAAAAGAACGGGATGAAAGGAAGGCACAGCGAACCCACGCTTGCCGCCTTAGCGATGGCGATCAGATCCTGCGTGCCCAGGTATTGCCACAGGCTCTGGTAAAGTCCGAAATAAATAAAACACGGCGCGCGCAAGAATAAAATCAGCGGAAGCAGTGCTTTTAAGCTTTCGAATTCGGAGGGGCCGAGCTTCCCTTCAAAGCGAAGAAGCACCGCGGCCGTATAGGAAGCGGCTGAAATAGCCATGTCGACCAAAAGGAACACGAATCGGCGGCGGCTCTCCAGAATGTAGCTGACCTTGATCGAGCCCAGGAGAAATGCCAGGCCGCCGCCAAAGAGAATTTTCAAATCCTTAAATGGATCCTTGTTGCGTACATAGAGGAGATCGCCCCGGATCTTTTCCGGGAGGAGCCGCTCGGCATAAAAATCCTCAACTCCGCTCTCGGGAAGTTTTTCGGCCTCATCGCGGTTTGAAATCTGCGTCGGGCCGATAATTCCGGGCAAGACGGAAAGAACCCTTCGTTCCTCTTCGGTATACTTGGCGGTCATTTCCGGGACTTCCGGCCTCGGACCCACAAGACTCATCTCGCCTTTGAGGACATTCCAAAACTGCGGAAGCTCGTCAATCTTAAGCCAGCGCAGAAGGTGTCCGATCTGCGTGATCCGGGGGTCATTTTTGGCCGTAATGCAGGGCCCGAGAAGCTCCGCGTTTTCCACCATCGTGCGGAATTTGTGAATCTTGAAAATTTTTCCATCCTTTCCCGCCCGCTTCTGGCTGAAAAAAACAGGCCCCGCGGAGTCCAGGCGCACCAGAAATGCGGTAATAAAAAAAATCGGGGAAAGAATAATTAGAAAGAAAAGCGATCCGAAAATGTCGAGGGTTCTTTTAAGCATGAAAGCGCTTCGCAATCTTGCAGACCGCGCGGGTCACTTGATGCACATCGCGATCGCTTAATCGCGGATTCAGGGGCAGCGAAAGCATCCTTTGATATTCGTTGAAGGCTACCGGAAAATCATGGGGCTTGTAGCCATACTTTTTTCTGTAAAAAGGATGCAGGTGAACCGGGATGAAATGCACGCTTGAGGCGACGCCGGACTTTTTAAGCTCTTCGATAAATTGATCCCGGGATATTTTAAGCACGCCCGGATTCAAGCGCAGCACATAAAGATGCCAGGCGTGCTCCACCCCTTCGCGCGCCGCCGGGATTTCAAGGGCGTCGAAGTTATCAAAGGATTGATTGTAAGCTTCGACTACCCGGTAACGTCTTTTTTGAAAACGATGGATCTTTTCGAGCTGCCGGATTCCGATCGCGGCCTGGATATCGCTCATGTTGTATTTAAAGCCGGGATAAAGCACCTGGTATTTCCAGGATCCTTTTTTATCATAGCGCTTCCAGGCGTCGCGGCTCATCCCGTGAAGGCTCAAGATGCGTGCCTTCTCAAGCAGTTTACGGTCTCCGGTCAGCATTCCACCTTCCCCGGTCGTAAGATTTTTGGTGGCGTAAAAGCTAAAAGCTACGAGATTTTTTCCGGAACCGACCGGGCAGCCTTTATATTTCGCGGGAAAAGCATGGGCGGCGTCTTCGATCACGGCGAGCCCGTATTTTTGAGCGATTTTTTCAATCCCCGCCATTTCACAAGGATGCCCGGCGTAGTGGACCGCGAGGATGGCTTTGGCTTTCCGGCCTTTGGGAGATTTCAGGACTTTCAGGATTTTTTCCGGATCGATATTAAGCGTGTCTGATTCCACATCGGCCAAAACCGGCCGGGCGCCCACATGCTCAATCACGTTCACGCTCGCGCAGAACGTCATGGGAGTCGTAATCACGCCGTCCCCAGGACCTATCCCATTTACCACAAGCGCCAGATGAAGCCCGGCCGTGCAGGAATTCAAGGCAAGCGCCCCTTCAGCTCTCAAAAAGGCCGCGAATTTCTGCTCGAAGGCTTTCGTCTTCGGCCCTGTCGTGATCCAGTCCGAGCGAAGGGTGTCCAAAACTTCTTCCCGCTCCTCGTCACCGATCATGGGAGGAGAGAAAGGAAGAAATCTTTTCTGTCGCTTAAAATTCAAGGGGAATCAAGAAATTCCAAGGATGACGGAAGATGCCGCGTTTAAGACAAAGGCGGCGTCTTCCATCGCCCGGAGACTGTCTCCTTCGGTGTATTCCTCCGTGGGAATGAACTGCTCGTCACCATAAAAACAGATTTCGCGTTCTTTTCGAAGCCACTTAGAAGCGGCGGCAAGCCTCTCGGCTGCGGCAAGCTCCACCCCCGCTATTTTCATGTGATGCTCCAGAATCATAGGCCCCACGTCATGCCACTTTGGCGGCTCGACCCCGACAAGTCACAGAATTCCTTTGAGGCAAAGCTCGACGATTTCCTGGGCTTCACGCAAAACATCCAAAAACGCTTTTTCATCATGAAGTATCTTTAAAATTTTGAATCTGGCCTTGGCTTTACTCAAATAACTCTGTGCGAGAGAAACATTCGTCATAGATCAATCACTTCACCGGGCCGCAGATCCGG
>JAHFHI010000204.1 GCA_023246995.1 Candidatus Omnitrophota bacterium | reverse complement strand
ACAATCTTCTGGGCTGGAAGGACCGGCTCGGCGGGTACGGAGGCATTTTAAACGGTTTCGGCCTTGTGCAGCGTCAAAAGTCGCTTCTCGGGAAAAGTTTTCTCGAAATGGGGCACGATGAGGAGCGAAGGCGGTTTGCCCGCGAAATTTTTAGCGGGCTTAGCCCGCAGTTTAAAAGCCAGCTCCAGGAAGCGTTTCATATGAAGCCCGACGGCCCGGGTTTCGAAGCCTTTGTTTATTCCATGCTTCACCGGGTGGACCCGCAAAAGGGCCACCAGCTTCTTTTGGGTGAAATTTGGAGCGTTCATGAGCCGGAGCGGTTAAAAACACGCGGAGGATGGTTCGAAAAAACCGCAGAGACGGTGGTGGAGCTAAGCCCGGAGAACCGGGACCGGCTTTTAAATTACGCGCGCGAAAACGGGCGTGAAAGCCTGCGGGCCGCGGAAGTAGCCCTTGTCCTTCTGCCGGATATGGAAATTCTTGTGGCCGGCAGCGTGTCCGGGGATTTTTTTTATCAGGGTTTTAGCGACATCGCCGGTCGTTTCCCCGAGCAGTTCCGCTTTCACCCCAAATTTATCACCATGGATGATTCCCGCTACAATCTTATTTATACGGGAAGCACGGTTTTCGGCATGCCGTCTTTTTTTGAACCCGGAGGCTTGAGCAATCAGGAAGCCGCGGCCGGAGGCGTGCCGAGGCATTTGACGCGCCGCGACGGTTTGCGGGACGGAGAGAACCGGGTGACGAGCGCCGGACTCGGAGAGGTGGGCGAGGGCTTTGAACCTTTTAATCCCGTGGCCTGGTTTGCCTCGCTTGCCGGTCTCTACCGCCTTTTTAAAGAAGACCGCGCCGCCTGGGATGAGCTTCGCTACAAGGCGATCACCCAGGATAACCGCTGGCTTCGAAAGGCCAAGGATTATGTTGAGCTTTACCGCCAGCTCGGAGGGTCGGAGCGCATCGTCGGGCTTTCGGCGCTTGATGTGGCCTCGGCCATTCACCGCGCCCAGATTCAGCAGCATAGCGACCCGGCCGATGAGCTCATGAAAGCCGGGTTTACGGCCTCCGAAGCCGTGGGGATTACGATCGACAGTCTTGTCCGCTCCACGAACCAGACTTTGATTGACGCGCTTGTGACCTACCATTTGCCGGCCTTGAAAACGATTCCGGAGATCTCGGGGGAACTGACCCAAAAGCTTCGGGAGCGGTTCGCCTCCGAGCAGGATGCGGCGGTCCGCGAGCGGCTTGAACGCGCTCTTCAGGCCCTCGGCGCAACAACTCCCGCGCAAGGGCCGAGAAAGCGCTCGGAAGTTCGCCGGGCCAAGACGGATCCCCAGTTGTCCGGCTTTGGCTGGGAGGATGGAACACGCCGTGTTTTTGAAAATTACCGTGAGGGCGCACTTCCGCTCCGGTTTCAGGGTTTCGAATATTTTCTGGCGCCCGGTTTGTTCCGGGGGCTTTCGGCGCGGCCTTCGGCCGGCGGCCGGCTCCGCGTGGCCGGACCTTCGAGCACTCTCGAGGCCCGAATCGGTCCTGGGCGCCTGCGGGTTTCTTCGGAAGGCGGGAAATGGATTTCGGATCAGGAGGGCGATCTTGGCCGGGTTCTTTTGGATTCCGAAATTCTGGAACGAATGGCCGAAAAAAATCCCCGGGCGCTTTTTATGCTTCTGGGGACGCTTGAAAAATTACAAAGGGGTCAGGAAAAACCCGAACCGCTTCTGGCCGTGACCGGTTCCAAATCCCTTTACCGGAAAATTATAAACGCCCTTGAGCGCAATCAGAAACTTTTTAAAAATCAGGGTCTTGACTTGAATGAGCGCCTTGAAGCCAAACGGTTTCTTACCGTGGCCCGGCTCGAGAAACTGATTGAAGTGATTAAACCCTCCGGGGCCGGGGACTATGTCGCAGCGCATGACCGGGGGGTTGTCAGCCTTTCAGCTTCCGAGGAACAGCTCTCCGGACTTCCGGACCTGGCGCATTTCATGGTCACGCTCGGAAAAATTCACAAACAGGATTTGGCCGGGCTTCCGTTTTTAATCACCTCGCTTCTGAAAGCCGCCGAGCTCGTGCGCGGGCTCCCGAGCGGCGCCGCGCAGCGGGCGGCCCTTGAAGACAAGCTCAAAGAAATCGTTCCCGGTGCCGGCCGCTCCGGCCGGACTTTTGTGATCGAATATGCCCACTATCTCGAACGCGTTCTCGTGGCCGGGCGTCTTGTCGACGCCTCGGCCTAAAATCGGTTTTTTTCCCGAATCCTGCGTGCCCGCCGCCGCGGTCATGGCGCTTTGGCCTTGAATACGATAAAATCAGCCTGAAATGCTGCCTAAACTTTCCGAAATTTTTGCCCGCACGAAGCGCCGCCGGATCCTTGAGGGCCTGGATGTCACCCATCTTGTGATCTGCTTTTTTGTGATCGGGCTCGCCGTGGCGCTTCTGGGTTCCGGCCGTTTTGAGCGGCTGGAAACCTTTGCGCTCGATTATTTTTTCAGAAACCAGCCGGTTCGCGCGGCGCATCCCGGCATTGCCTTGATCGAGATCGACAAGGAAAGCCTGGAGGCGATCGGCCCCTGGCCCTGGCCCTGGCGCTATCACGCCCAGATGATAGAACTTCTCGAACGCTGGCAGGCCCGCGCCGTTATTTTTGATTTTTTCTTTAAGGATCCTCCGGACGCGGCGGAATCCGAAAAGCTCGAAGAGCTCTTTGGAAACGCCGGAAAGATTTATCTTCCGGTGCTTTTAGAACCCAAAGAAGAAAAAAAAATCTGGGTGCACTCTCTTCCGATCGTGCTTGAAGAAGGGGGCACCCGGCTTGAGTGGGTGCGTTCGGCGCCTGAACTGGAAGCCCGCGCAAAAGCCCTCGGGCATATTAAAGTCGAGCCTGATTTTGACGGTGTGGTGCGCCGGATCGGGCCCTTTCTCTCCTACGGTGCCGAGACTTATCCGTATCTTGGCCTGAAAGCCGCTTTTGACAGCCTGGGCTTGGGCCTTGCCCCCGAGACGGCCTCCCAGCGTCTCGGGCTTGATTCCGAAGGTCACATGATCATTGCCTGGAACCGGAAGAGTCCACCGGGATTTGAAAAATTTTCCTACGCGGATTTGATTCGCAGCGAGCAGGCGATCCTGACGGACCATGCGCCCGTGGTCGATCCTTCCCGGCTGAAGGGGAAAATCTGCCTGATTGGGTTGGCCGATCCCTCGCTTACGAACCTTTTTGTGAGCCCCCTTGAGCCGGGCTTGGCCGGCATCCGGCTTCAGGCCGAAGTGATAGAAAGTGTTTTGTCGGGCCGCACCCTTCGGCCCGCGGGCTTTCTTTTGAATGCTTTTCTTCTCTGCATGATCGGTTTCGCGGCCTCGCTTCTTTTTGCCGTGTTTAGGACCGTGCAGGCGTTTGTCGCCGGCCTTTTCATGGGGTTTGGCTGGGCCGGCGTTGCCCTGTGGTTTTTGTCAAGCCGCGGGATTTGGTTTTATACCGTGCAGCCGCTTGCCCTGATCCTGCTTCTCTTTATTTTTTCCGCGATCTACAGCCAGATCTCGGCCAAGCGCGAGCAGGCAAGGCTTTATCATTTGGCCACCCGGGACGGGCTGACCGGGCTTTATGTGATCCGCCACTTCCGGGAGGTCTTAAACGCGGCGGTGCTTGAAGCCAGCCAGAAAAAAGAACCGCTCTGCGTGGTCCTGCTGGATCTCGACAACTTCAAGCCCATCAATGACACCTACGGCCACCCGGCCGGAGACATGGTCCTTAAAAAAGTCGCGGACGTAATTCGCGTCTGTTTTCGTTCGCGCAGAACGGTTCAGC
>JAHFHI010000203.1 GCA_023246995.1 Candidatus Omnitrophota bacterium | reverse complement strand
ACCGCCGAACTCGGGAGCGAAGAAGACCGTCTTTTTGATGAAGTGATCGCGAATCTGGACCAGCTTTTTGACCAATTGAGCCGCAAACACGCCTCGGATATCGGCGTTAATATGAAAAAGGCGCTTGAAGATTTGCGTCTACGGCTGATCGACCCCGCCTTGGCTCTTGATTTTGATGAGGCCGAAGAATCGGCCAGGATCGCGGGCCGGGCCCGTGAGGATCTTAAGGAAATAAGCGGCCTCGAGGATTTTGAAAAGATTCGCCGGAGCGCCGAAACGGAAGCCGCAGAGCTTGCGGCCCGGATTCAGCAGGAAAGGATAGCGGCCCTTTACCGGCAGCTGGAATCGGTCGCATCGGCCGGAGAGGCCGCGTCCCCGGCCGATGTCGCTCGGGCGGTCAGGATTCCGGGGCTGATTGCCGGAAAAGTCGAGCACCTTGAAGGTGTTTTGAAAACGCCGGAGCTTATCGGGATGAAAGACGCGGCCCCTGAAGTGGCGCGCCCGCTTGGGGTCCGTTACGCGCAAGATTTTGAGATCCGTCTTGAGGAGGTTTACCGGATATTAAAGCAGAAAATTGAGCAAATGACGCTTCAGCAGGGCAGCTATATTCCGGATTTACCCAAAGCTCTTCGCGAGGTCATGAGTGTTTTTCAAGAGGAACTGGATAGTCTGCCATCCGACCTTCGCGGCCAAGTCGTGGCCCGGGCCCTTGAAGTCCGTAAAAAACAGGAGCCGGAACTGCGCAGCTTCCATGCCGGGCGGCGTGTCGATCTCATGAGCCGGCTCGGTGAAAAACTTGCGGAGCGTGCCGCGGCCGTCGTGGCTCCCGCGCCCGCGGCATCAGGCTTAAGCGCGCCCGGATTAAACTTGAATTCCGGAAATGCGGTTTCTGTGAACCACAGTCAAATGGTCCGGAGTTTTTCCGGCCGCGTCAGCCAAGCGCCGGACCTCACGGGCCTTGAAGCGCTTTGGTCCGAGATGGCGGCTCATATCCAGACCGTCAACGGGCGCTTGAACGAAACTTCCGGAGGCCGTAAGCCTTATGACGGGCTGGCGGATTTGCGAGCCTTTTTTGAACTCGGCCCGGAAGTTAAAAACCCCATCCTCGCGGTTCTCGGTTTATTTGAGCGCAGGCGGGATGAAGTTTTAGAAGCCGTAGAGCCTGGCGCGCAAATTTCATCCAGAATCCGGTGGCTTGAAAACGAAATGAATTTTCTGGATTGGGAGATCCACGAAGAACTCCTGGTCCCGGAGGTGGTCGGGAAAGTCCGTGAGATTGAAAAGGAACTGGAAGAAGCGCGCCAGCAGCTTGAAAAACCGGCGCCTGCGCCCCCGCAGGTCTTGAGGCGCCCGAGCCGCCTCGCGCGGCAGGGAAGCGTTCTTAAGACTCTTCTGGTGGCTCTTGCCATGCAGGGACTGATGGCCATAGCCTTCCTTATCTATATGCCTCAACTGGTCGAAGGGATGAAACCGCCGGCACCGCTTGAAACGCCTCCGGCCGCAGTCCATCAGCCCGAAGGTCCCCAGATTATTTCCGCGCCGCCGGTTGAGGAGCCAAAGCTTCCGAAAAAAGAGGAGCCCGCGGCCGCGCCTGTGGCCGAGATAAAATTGCTGGCCCGGAAAATCAGGGATCTCCAGCGGGCTCTGCGTGCGGATCTTTACGGATTTGGGCGCGAAGGACAGGCCGCCGACGGCCTGCTGGATATCCCCAAAGCATCCGGGAAAGCCGTGCCGGAAGACTTGAAAAAATGGACGGCCCGGCTGGAAGGAATCGAAAAAGAACATGCGGCTTTGCGCGGCAAGCTCGAAGGAGGGCTCGGGGAGCAGGAAAAATTCCGGAAAGCCGCCGACTTGACGCTTGGGACTTTCGGGAAGGTCAGCGCGGATCTTTCCAAAATTGAAGGTGAGCTCGGGAAGAAACAGGAATCAAAAGAATGGCTCGAAAAAAATCTGGACACTCCCGAGTATGTCCGCATTCCTGTTGTGAACACACCCTACCCCGCCTGGCGGGTGGAAAAAGCGCCGCCTTCGTCGGCCACGCTTAAGCAACGCCGTTATGCCATTGATCTTTACACCGGCCAGGTTGAAGAGCTTAAAAAATTGAAAAGCAGTCTAAATTCCGAAAAAGACGCGGTGATACGAAAATTCTCACCCGAACTTTCAGGTATTCTCGGCAGACATCTGGAGACCCAGGAGGCCTCCGCGGGTTTTTCGGTTCTCTGGCGATCCCTTGCGGGTCTTGCCGATGAGGTTTCCGAAAAAACCGGAGCCCGTTCGGAAGTGCGCGCCCCGACCCAGGTGATGGACCGTGAAGGCATGCGCCGCCAGCGGATCGCGCTCGGCGCGGCGGCCCGGCTTGAACGCCAGTACGAGGAACTGCGGCGTGAAATTGCCGCCGGGCGGGTTGAAAATGTCATGATGCTTGTCCAAGAACTTAGGGAATCCTCCGAGCGGGAGATGGCGGCTTTCAGACGAGCCGGTTTTGATGCGGATGTTAAAACCGCGATCGGAAACGTATGGGACAATATCGATCAGCAGCTCGGAGACCTCTACAATCAACCCGCGCAAATTTCCCCGGCAACCACACCTACGCCGGTGCTGGGAATGGATCTTGAGGCCGTCCGCGCGCGGGCCGATGCGGCGGGAAATCTCAAAGACGGGATGCTGGAAGCCCTTCGTGAAGCGATTGCCGAGAGCCCCAAAGATTTGCGGGCCGCGCTCGCCAAAAGAGTTCCGGAAGTTGCCGGTGCGCAAGATCCGCTTCTGGCGCTTGGCGCGCGAATCGGAAGCGAACGGGAAGCTGTTTTGGAAGGGCTCCGTGCCCTGAATCTTGAGTTGAGCCAAGAAGGGTATGCGTTGATTTTAAAACTGCTCGAAGCTGAAAAGGAATTTCTTGCCGCGATTCCCGCGCTCCTGCCTGATCCTTTGATTGCATGGATCACGATGGATCAGTACGCGCGGCTTGAAACCCTGCAGGATGAAATCGAGCGGTTGAAAGACCGGGCTTTCGAAGAGGGGGTGGATTTAGATTCCCTGTCGGCCGGAAGTTTTGAGCTTAAAGTTCCGGATGAAGAACCTGCGAGTGATTATGGCGAGGACCTCTATGATATGGCGCAGGCGCAGGGCGCCGATGCGCTTCCCGGATTTGAGGCGACATTTCTCGATGATTGGCTCAAGCGCCGGGGCGCGGCGGGTTCTTCAAAAGCGCCGCCGGCAGCCTCCGAAGCCCAGGCGCCCGATCAGGAATTTCCCGAATTTGAACCCATCTCGGTAAAAGAGCTGCTTGCAAGATCGGGCCGGAAATTTCAGGAGCCGGCGGCCGACAAACCGGCCGAAGCCGAATCGTGGAATGAAAATGACTGGGGCGCGGTCGTTGACGAAGGCCAAACCCCAGCGCGAAAGCCGAAGCCTGCGGCAAAGGAAACTTCCACGATCGGAGTGATTTTTGCCGGATTGCTGCTTGGGATGATTCTCCCCGGCCTGTTTTTTGTTTACCAGCGCTACGTCGGGCCCAAGTTGAATCCGCCCGCCGCCGCCGAAAAGCAAGCCGTTCAAAAATCCGGGGCGGTGCCTAAAGCCCCGGCCGCGGGTAGAAACGCGCAGGCGCAAAAAGAGCTTGAAACGGCCCATCATAAGCTCAAGAAAACGCAGGCCGATCTGGCGGATTCCATTCTGAAACTCTCCAACTTACGCGCCAAGGAAAAAGAGATCCAGACTCGGATGGCCGAACTGCAGGTGGACTTTGAGGATTTTAAGGGGGGCATGCAGAAGCTTGAAGATCGCCTGCGGGACCAGA
>JAHFHI010000202.1 GCA_023246995.1 Candidatus Omnitrophota bacterium | reverse complement strand
GAGATGTTTACGAATTTTCGGTTATAAAACCGAGCACGGATAGTGAAAGATTTGAGATGTTTTCCTTGCAGGATGGAAAGCGAAGCCGCCTTGGCTATCTTGATTTTGATAATGAAAGGCATATTAACTACGTCTCGAATGATACGGCGCAAGGGCTTCGCGAAACGCGTGTTTTGGGTGTGGGATCCGAATTAATGATTCGGTTACTGGAATCTAACCCGTTTTATCCGATTACGGCTAGGCCGGAAAGCGAAGGCGGTAAAAAACTCTTGGAGCAGGTGGGTTTTGCCCAGGAAGTTGTCCCCGAAGGGAAGCAAACAGAAGAGCTTTACGTTCCCCAGTGGGAGTTAAGCGCTGAAAAAGCCGAGGCCTTTTTGTTTAACCAATCGGTCCGGAAAGTCGCCGGCCGGGCGCTCGCCGGCCCATCTGAAGAAACCGTCAAAAAAATGCGCGCCTTAGATCCCGTCCGGTTTGATGAGGGAGTCAAAAAAATGACGCAGATCAAGGAAGACGGGAAAGGAACCCCGGATGACCAAGGCGGTCCGCAAGGAATGTCCTTCGGCCGTTCGGAAGTGAGGGGGCAGGTGGCGAGCGGAGTGGCCGTCCTTGGCGATACGGACCGCACCCGGCTGCTTTTGGCGGAAATGGTCAAACGCGGCGTTCCGGTTTCAGTGTGGGCGGCCGATACGCCGCCCGTCGAGCGACTCGCATTTCTTACCCGGGACGGCACTTATAATGTGCCTTCGCCGGAGCAGGTCGAAGTGATGGGGAACCGGTTCTTGGGAAATGTCCTCTTCCGGATTCACCCGCAGGAAAAACCCATTCTTCCTTTTGAGTTTCCCAAGGCCCGCAACAAGGCGATCAAGGAACGTCTTCTCGAGGAATTCATAAAAACGCTGAAAGCAAACGGCGTGGACACGGTGGTTCTTTCGCAAACGGGTTGGGTCGACGAAAAGAAGCTTCAGGAAGCGGGATTCCGGATTATCGTATTAGGAGAAACGCCTCCCGAAGGCGGATTTTTTGAAACCGTGGCGCCGGCCCAGGAAATGGCCGCTCTCAAAGTGGGGCAGGCTTTTCGTGAATTCGCCGGGCGGAAGGGCGCCGAAATACAATTCGGACATATTGTCGCCATTGAACCGAATGCCGAGGCCAGCGCGACCACCATGCCGAGAACTTACCGTGTCGGCGGGGCCAGTCAGTTGAATATCCGCAGGGGGGAACTTTATGAGCAAAATTTTAGGGAAGGCTTGGGGTTGAGCGCTGACTCGGAGCGCGTGCCCGAAACTCTCCGGCTCGGTTATCCCGTGACGCACGGAACGATTCTCTCTTTCACCATTACCTTGAACCGCCGCACCCAGGCCAATGAAGTTGCGGGCTTTTTGCGCGAGATCGCCCAGCGTGACGGCGTTTTTGTGATGCCTGAAATCGGGGCGCTCCTTAACACCGACCGCATTCAGCGGGAAGCGGGCGTCTATCTTCTGGACGCGCCGCTGGTTGAAACCACGGAGGACGGCCGCAGTTTTATCCAGGTAAACTTCATTTTGGATCCGACTCAAACCGAAATCGAATGGATGGTGCAGCAGCTTCAGGGCGTCGAAGCGCCGCGCGTGAGCAAGCCCATCCGGGCTTACGGCGAGATCCAGGAGGACCTGGAAGGCTATCCCGTAATTTCGGACCTTACCAAGTCCGAGCTGGCGGAAACGGAAATTCGTCCTCTCGCCCGAAGATACGGAAGAAAAGCCGAGGCGGAAAGCGTTCGGCGTAATTTACGGGAAGGCGGTCAGGTGAATGATCCGGCCTTGAAGGTCTTGTTTGACCGCGGGTCTGAAGCTTTTGAAAAAGTGGATTTTATTGTGGATGATCACGGCAACCGGGTTGGACTGGCCGGATGGGCCAAAACCGGGGAAATCTTTTCGGTTTCTCTTTTAACCGTTCTGGAAGCCGAAAAAGTGGCGACAACGCTGCCCGAGTATTATCAGGCTTTAAGAAAACTCCTGGCCGCCCAAAAAGGCGAGGGCCCGGTTCGGGTTCGGGATGTTTATCAGCCCGCGGAGCATCTTTCCACCGTCTGGAGCGCTGATATTTTTAAGGCGGAATTTACCCTTCATCAAGTCCTTCAATCCGAGAATGGGCAGGATCAAGCGGTTTCCAATCCGGATGTGACCTATAAGCCGCTCAATCAGGATCAAATGGGGATTTTTGTCAATGGCGCGGGGGGACGTATCGGCAGTCAGGTCGCGAGGCTTCTGGGCGGCGATGCCATGGTCCCGGGCCAAAAGGACCGGGCTCTTTCCGGCCTGTCGGTGCCGATCGCGATCGGCCTTTCAAGTTTCCGGGATGAGGACGACAATACGGTTTCCGGCGCCGAGGGCTTCGCGCGTTTTATCAAAGATGCGGACCCTTCGACAGGACCCTATGCCGGAAAAGTCGTCACGGGTTATGAATCCGGAAAGAAAGAGGATTGGGTGGAATTGACTCCCGCGTCGGGAAAGCCCGTGAAGTTTGCGGTCTTCAGCCATCCGGTTTTCCGGAACCCGGAAAATTATCCCCTGGTGTCATTTCTTCTTCCCGGCATTCTTCCCGCGGCCGTGGAAGCCACCGGTGTTTTTTCCGACCGCCACGGAATTAATAAGTATCTTTGGTCCGGGGCTGAATATGCGGTAATGACCAATCCCGGATCTTCCAAGGAGGATTATTGGGCAAACCGGACGTTTGTCTACAATGTCAATCCAAAGGATTTTAACGCGTTGATGAAAGCGATTTCGATGGCGTCCTGCACCACAAGTTGCGACGCGGAATTGATTTCGGGTTTTCAGCAAATCGGTGCGGTGGCTTTGGCCGGAGCTCCATTGCCTCGGGTTTTACGCGAGGAATACCGTAATTCCATGACGCAGCTTTTTCTCACGGGGCACTCGTATACAGGGGAATCCTTCGGCAGGCCTTTGAGTTATGACCCTTCGGAAAAATCCCAGGGCCGCGTCGTTGCCGGAGGAGCCGCCTATCCGGCGCCGACAGGAGCCGCGCGCACGACAAAGCTTGTGATGCCGGAAGTCGGCGGAACCGGTTTGGCCGTTCGCGGGCCGTGGGAAACGGGATCCATTTTAGTGCCCGTGATCGATATGCCCGGCCACCTGACGCTTGACGACATTCGCCGCCTCTCGGAAGGTCCGGACGCCCAAACGGGATTCCGGCTGACAAGCGATCTGACGAGTGCCCATCAAGTTCAGCGCATGTTTGGGGATAAGGCGCCGCTGCACGCGGCGGTGGATGAAAAGCAAATCCGGATCGTTCACACGACTGACAATAAAGGACGCCCCCGCACCATTATCGTTCCCCCGGCGTGGTATGAAAACGAATTCGGTTATTCCGTGGGGGTGGCCGAATCTCTGGATCGAGTGATTCGTACGGAGCGCGCGAAGCTTCCTCTGGAAGCCAGAAAGCAGGAATTTCCGGCCCGGCTTTCGGATACTCCGGAGGAACGCGGAAACCTCTACTCGGACCGTTTATTTTTAAACAACTACACCGATCAGGAACTTTCCCGCCTTTTTCGCGGCAAGACCCTTTTTGTCCGCACCGACTACAACGTCGTGGAGCCCAGGCTCGAACAGCGTCCGGGCGATGAAAAACCCCAGCTTCGCGCCACGATTGTGGAGGATTTCAGGATCCGGGCGAGCGTCGCGGATATCAAGCGGCTTCAGGAAGCCGGGGCTAAAGTCGTGCTGGCTTCCCATAACGGGCGTTTCGCGGATGTGTTAATCAATCGGGCCGGGTACAGTCTTGCCCCTGTGGCCGAAAAGCTGACGGAATTGCTC
>JAHFHI010000201.1 GCA_023246995.1 Candidatus Omnitrophota bacterium | reverse complement strand
TCGGCCTCCTTCTTGCGCCAGGCAAGACGCTTCCCCATCACCCTGCGGATGGACGCTACGTCGTAGATGCCGTGCATGATATGGTAGGGCTCAAGACGCTTCAAAATCCGTCCGTAACGGTCGCTCACCCTCACGCTCTCCGGACTGGCCGCGATTTCCCGGTCCTGAAAGCCGTTCAAAATTTCCAGCTCGAGGACGAGCACATGATCGCCCCACGAGTGCGCGCGCGTTTTAAGCTTCACCGGGCCGTGAAATTCAAAAACCGCTTCCCGGGGAGTCCCTTCCGCGGAGACCTCGCTTTCGGTGAACTGCATACCGCGCAATTCATCGCCGTTTTCCAGAATGAATTTACAGCGGATCCCGAGACGCGCCTTCGCCGTACCGCTCCGATCGGGATAAAAAGTAAAGGAACGGGTCTCTTCCCCTCTGCGCACCCGCAGGGTGAGCCCGTAAAAATCATCGGGATTGCTGCCGAGGAGCATGCGATAAAAAAAAGATGGCTCGCTTGAAATATCCCGGCCGTTGACGGCCACAATCACATCGCCTTCGAGGACGCCGGCTCTTTGTGCCGGCGACCCTTCGGCCACTTCCTCGATACCGACGAGCATGAGCTGCGGTTCAGGCACCTTGAGCGGCGTCATATAAACCGGAGGGTTCGTGTCTTCAAAGGACGGATCGTAAAAAGCCGGGCGCCCGCCGCTTAGCACCATCCCGGCAAAGACCGCGAACATTCCTCGGATGAAAATCCTTCTTTGGGTCATTGGGTCCTGTCCTTGCACTCCCCCAAAAGCAATCCGTAGAGGAGCAACATCCCGTAGGCCGGGATCCCCGAGAGCGCCAGCCATGGGCCGGAGTGCGTGATCGAAAAAGCACTCAATTTTACGGCCGGAAACCCTAAAAATAAATAAATAAGGATCAAAAAACCAAGGCGCCCTCCGGCCCCTGAAATAAGCGCCCGGGCAAACCTCGGGATGAGCGCCATAAGAAGCCAAACCAGATAATAATCCGTGGTTTTCGGAGAAATAAGAAGACCCGCGGTGAGCCAGAGCGAAAAAAGGACTTCGGGATCTTTGCGAGTCCAATGGTGGGAGGCCCGCAACGCCAGGCCCACGATCAGGGCCGAGGCCGCCATCCAAAAGGCCAGCGCGAGGCCTTGCTGGTCGATCCAGGGAATCCTCTCGGGATTGGAAACATGGGCGCTAAAAAGCCGCGTGAAAAGGGATTGGAGGCTCTGGTAAGACCACCAGGCATTGGGCTCGGTATGACGGATCACCTTCCGGAGATAGCTTCCGTGAAGTTCCCACCCAAAAATAAAGATGCTTGCCAGGACAGAAAGCGCGGCCGTCAAAAGCCCCCCCCAAAGGGCCCACCATCCTTTTTCTTTCAGAAAAAACATGGGCAAAAATAAAATCGCCGGGATCGGTTTGAACAAAGCGGCAAGAGCAAAGAGGATGCCGCCGCCCAATGCCCTGCCGCGCAAGAAAAGAACACATCCCCCTAAAAGCAAAACCGCCATCAGAAGGGTCACCTGTCCGCCGCCCAAAACCCGCAAAACCGGAGGGAAAAACATCACGAGGCCGCCGGCAAGACAACGGCCCATGCCGCCGAGGCGCGAAACATCCCGCCCCCGGGCAAAAACTTCGATCAAAACAAAAACTAAAAACATTTGGAGCATCACCCACACCGCCTTGGCCGCCGGGAAGTCCATAAAGGTAAAAGGCATATAGAGCACTTCCACAATCGGGAGGTAGCCCGAGCCGTCCCGGACAACCCCGGCAGAAGCGGCGCTCCGGTCTCCGGTTGTCCTAGGCGCGCTTTTCAAGTAATCCTTCTCGTAACTATAGGGATACGGGTCTTCACCTTTCATGTGATCCACGGCGCTGAAATAGGGGCCCCTGAAATCGGGAAGCGACCACGGGTCCCTGAAAGCCTGAAACATCGGGTAGACACAGCCCCGGAGCGTGAAGAAGATCACGGCGGCTGCGAAAAAAATGGCCATAGCGGCTTTTAAACCCGACGACGGCGGCAAAGCCTTGCCCGCCGCGCCGTCCGCGGTGTTTGAAGACACCTTACTCTCGGACACCTCACGCATGAGCATCCCAGGAACTCCATGCCTCTAAATTAAGCCCGTACTCACGCGCAATCTTTTCGTTGGACTTCTTGAAAAAAGCCGCAAGGCGAAGCCTTGCCGCGGGAGAAAGCCGTTCTTCCCCTTTTTCGCTTTCATGGATATCCGACGGATTTCGGCTCGGAAGAAAATCCGGGCGCGCTCCCACAAAAACATAAATGTCTTTTATCGCATCAGGCCTGCGGATGAGATCCTCGAGAATAACGATTTTGAGATTCTGATGACCAAAAATGCCCGCGTAAAGGTCCAGGAAAGAGCCGTACAGGCCCCGGCCTAAATAGCGGAAGGGAGAGACGGAGATGTGTCTCGATTCGGGACCCGGCACCCGGTCTTCAAGCGCGCCAAAGACTTCTTCAAGAGACCGGTCTTCCAGGCCGTGCGCCCGGGTAAACCAGTAGTTGGAAACCGCGCGTTCGATAGGGTCCCGGAGGATCACAAGAATTTTTGTTTCGGGTAAAACGCGACGGATGCTTTGCGCCGCTTCGGGAATTTCAAAATAGCTGACGCTTTTTTCCCCGAGGATGGCATACGGCTCATTGCCCGGGAAAAACTCCTTAAGATAGGCTTCGAGGCTGTGAGTGCCCCCGGGTCGGGGAAGAAAATATTTAGGTTCGGGCTCGGCCGGCCGGGCCTTCAGAATTTCAGGGTGGCTGTCCAGAAGCCCGTAAAGATAGGTCGAGCCGCAGCGCTGGGCGCCGGGAATCACGAAGTGCTTACGCTTCATGCCTCAAAACTTCGCGGACGTGATAGGCGGACGGGGCATTAACCGTCCGGGTGATCCGGATCACGTACTCGCCGAGAACGCCCAAGATCAAAATGATAAATCCTGAGAAAAAGGAAATCAAAGTCATGATGGAAGCCCAGCCCGAAGTACGGACATTCTGTAAAAACCCGCGCATAAAAAAGAAGGCCCCCATGCAGAAACTGAAGAGGCTGACCAGGCCGCCGGTGAGGATCAGAAAACGCAGCGGATAGATCGAGTGATTGAAAAGCAGCGAAAATACCAGCCGCGCAATTTTTAAAAACCCGTATTGGGAGCGGCCCTCGGCGCGGGGCCGGTGCTCCACATCCGCATTGGCCGGGTTATGCGAATAGGCGATCAAAAGCCCGGGCACGTAGGGGTCGATTCCCTGATAAGACTTCAGGCGCTCGATCACGGCCCGGTGCGCCAGTCTGAAATTGCTCATCGTCAGATCCCGGGGCTTTGCGAAAATCTTTTCATTGAGCCATGAGACCAGCCGCGATCCAAGGCGCCGGGGCAGGCTGTGACACTTAACTTTATAGCGGCCGATCACAAGGTCATGGCCCTCCCCGGCCTTGTCGATCAGCTTGGCGATTTCCCCCGCCGGATTCTGAAGGTCATCGTCCATCGTGATCACATACTCCCCGCGCGCTTCGCGAAAACCACAGAGATTGGCGGCGTGCTGGCCGTAATTTTTCAAAAGATCCACGGCCGTGAACCTCTCATTTCCGGCGCAAAGTTTCTTCGCGACTTCCCAGCTCCGGTCGCGGCTTCCGTCGTTGACGAGGACGATCTCAAAAGACAGGCCGCGGGAATCGAAAAAGGCCTGAACTTCCCGGACCACTTCGGGGAGCGTCTTTTCGCTGTTAAAAACCGGAATCACCACGCTGTAGGCCGGGGCCTGCGCCGAAACGCGTGTTTCGGAGGCTTCCTTTTTGGAATCTAACGGG
>JAHFHI010000008.1 GCA_023246995.1 Candidatus Omnitrophota bacterium | reverse complement strand
GGCCGAACGGCCGAGTTCGGAGGCGACATCAAGCAACACTTTTCTTTTAAGCTCGGACGGAAACTGGGCGGCCTGATCGGCCGCTTTGCCGGCACCTTCAAGGATTCGCGCCACCCCCCCTGCCAGGGATAACTTTTCTTTGCCTTTTTTCTCATGATTTCCGAAAATCCTTTTGTCGGATGAAGCGCGGATCTTTTTTTATCCCCACAAAACAAGATCATTGCGGTGAATCACTTCGTCCTGATATTTATACCCCAAAATCGCCTGGATTTCATGGCTCTTTTTCCCGGTAATTTGGGCGAGATCACGGCTTGAATAGCGGACCACGCCGCGGCCGAAAATAGCGCCTTCAAGCGTCTCGAGCTCCACCACATCCCCCCGCTCAAAGGCTCCGCGGACCCGGACGATTCCGCTGGCAAGCAGGCTCCTTTTTTTCTTGAGGAGCGCCTCATGGGCGCCGCGATCGAGCGTGAGGGCCCCTTTTCGGGCCGCCGAAAAGGCAATCCATTTCCCGCGCGAGCTTTTGGCGAGTCTGGAGGCGTGAAAAAGCGTCCCGACGTCTTCCCCGGCCAGAGCCCTCTCGAGGCTGTTGGCTTCATGCCCGCTCACCATAAGAAGAGGAATGCCGAGGCGCATCGCGAGCTTTGCCGCTTTCAACTTGGCCCGCATCCCGCCCACCGTCTTTTCTTTGCGTTTATCGCGCAGATGCTTGACCAGTTCCGTATCAATTTCAGCTTCGGAGGCCACTTCGCGGATCCGCGATCCGTCACGCAGATAAAAACCGTCCACATCCGAAAGAATAACAAGCAAATCGGCGCCGACCAGATGCGCCACCTGGACTGAAAGAATGTCGTTATCTCCGAAAGCGATCTCATCGGTGGCGACGGTATCGTTTTCATTAACGATGGCCAGGACCCCGAGTGAGAAAAGTTCTTCCAGGGTTTTACGGGCGGCCAGAAACCGGGTCCGGTCTTCAAGCCCGTCACGCGTCAGAAGGATCTGCGCGGTCGTCAGGCCTTTGCTCAAAAAAAACTCTTCATAGGCATGCATGAGCTTCCCCTGCCCGATGGCCGCACAGGCCTGGAGCCGGGCCATTTCCTTCGGACGCTTAAGAAACCCCATGGCCTGCATGCCGTAAGCGATCGCCCCGGAACTAACCAGGACCGCTTGTTTTCCGGCTTTGAGCACCCGCTCGACAGCCCCGCCGAGACGGGCTAAATTTCTTGAAGAAATTTTACCGTCTTCGGATGTGAGGATGCTTGTCCCTGCTTTGACCACGACCCGGATGCTGAATTTGAGCTGCTGGCGCATCGGTTTAAATTCCTCTCTCACGCATTTTTAAGAAGACTGTTTTTGATAAAACGTTTAAGTTCTTCAAGGCCCTCGCGGGTCTTGAGAGACACGCAAAAAACAGGACACGCAGGCTTGAACCGCTGGGACCGAAAGGCCGATTGGGCACCTTCCTGGTCCATCTTGGTCACCACCGCGGCATGCGGGATTTCCAGAAAATCCCGGCTAAAGAGCTCGACCTGGCGGCGGAGAACGTCAAAACCTTTGGCGAGACTTTCGCTAAAACGAGAACCGGGGTCCAGGACATAGAGAATCATCCGGGCCTTCTCAAGATGCTTCAAAAAATCCACGCCGAGACCCCGCCCTTCATGCGAGGTCTCATAGACCGACGGCAGCTCGCAAAGAGTCAAGCGATCCTCATCGGAAATTTCCCAAACCCCGATTTCCGGGCTTCGGGTGCTGAACGGGTACGGGCCTTCCTTCAGAGCCGTCCGGGTAAACGCATTCATAAGCGCGGACTTGCCGGACCCCGGAAGCCCGACCAAGAAAATATCGGCCGGGATCGTAAATTTAAGCTCTATATCGATGACCGCTCCGCGCTGTCCGAGGCTTGCGTCCTTTCCGCCGTCATTGCCGACGCCGCCCTGCCCCCCTTGCGCGACGATGACCTCTTCACCCGCTCCGAGCACCCGGACAAGCAAATTCCGCGTGCGGTCAATGATCCGGGTTCCGATCGGGACCGTCATCAAAAGATCCTTGCCGTTCCTCCCGCGCTTGCGGCTGGAACTCCCATGGCCTCCTGATTCCGCGATAATATGCTGGCGGTAGCGAAAGCTCTCAAGCCCGGGGGCGTTTGAATCACCCCGAAAGATAACGCTCCCGCCGTCGCCGCCGTCACCGCCGTTTGGCACAGCCTTTTTGTCGGTGCGGCGAAAATAACTTTCGCAGCCGTTCCCGCCGCTTCCGGCCTGAACCAGGATGTGTATCTGATCGACAAACATGGCGTGTAGAAATTCCCTTCTAGATGCGGATGAGAAATCTCATCGGCTTGTGCATAGAAAAAAAACGGGTCTGACCTTTAAAGGCCAGACCCGTTTGTTTGATTAAAATCAAATTATTTCTGCGTGGGGATGATATGAACCGTACGGTTGGTCCGGAACTCGACAACGCCGTCACGCTTTGCAAAGAGCGTAAAATCATTTCCCTGTCCGACAAAAAAGCCGGGGCGGAACTTGCTGCCGCGCTGGCGCACGATAATACTGCCGGCACGAACCGTCTGACCGCCATAGGCCTTGACGCCAAGACGCTTCGGATTGGAGTCGCGGCCGTTGGTCGTACTTCCTTGAGCTTTTGTATGCGCCATGAAACAGATCCTCGCTTTTTACGAAGCTTTGATTTCCCGCACGATCAGGCGGGTAAAATGCTGTCTGTGCCCGTGGATCCGCCGCGAAGCCTTGCGCCGGCGGAACTTGAAAGAAACGACTTTCGGAGCCTTGAAATCGCCGACGCAATCGCAAAGGACCGTGGCGCCCGGAATTATGGGGTTTCCAACCTGAATTTTTTCTCCATCTCGTATGAAAAGGACGCGATCAAGGGCCACCTGTTTCTGGCCTTCCGGTAAAGTTAGTTTTTCGATTTGCAGAACCCCTTTGGGCTCTACGCGATACTGTTTGGAACCGGATTCGATAATGGCATAATTGGACATGATTAAACTCCCTTTAAGATGGCCCTATAATATCCGGGCCTCCGGGATCTGTCAATCTTTTCATCCCAGTTCTATCCTCTATTCTTTCAAGGGGTTGCGTACTTTCAAAAGCCTTTCAAACGCGTGTGGCGTAAGACCGGAAAGGCCCTGCGCAGTTTACGCAGAAAATCAAGGTCAAGATCCGCGGTAATGACTTCCGGCTTTTGACGACCCGCCCGCGCCAGAATCTTGCCCCAAGGGTCCAGGATCATGCTGTTTCCAAAACTTCTAATCCCGGTCACCGGATGAACCCCCACCTGGCCGGGGGCGATCACGAAGGCCTGATTTTCAATGGCCCGGCTGCGCAAAAGCACCTCCCAATGGGCTTCCCCGGTTTTATAGGTAAAATTAGCCGGGACCGTCATGATCTCGGCTCCCCGCCGCGCAAGGCTCCGGTAAAGCTCCGGAAAACGAAGATCGTAACAAATCGAAAGTCCCGCTTTGACCCCCAGGACACGCCCGCATACGACCTGCTCGCCGCGTGCCGTACGCTTGGACTCATGAACCCGTACGCCCGGCAGATCAATATCAAACAAATGAATTTTTTTGTATGCGGCCGCGATCCTGCCGGTGGGATCGATCAAATAGGAGGTATTGAAAAATTTCTTAGGATGCGCGGACGCCTCGGGCATACTCCCCAAAAGAAACCCTGCCCGGTTCCGGCGCGCGAGCCCCCGAAACTCTTTTAAAACTTCCGCCACGCCCTCGCGGGCAAAGCGCTCAAGCCCGGTATCCTGGCCTCGGAAACAAAAATTCTCGGGCAGGCCAATAAGGCGGGTTTTCAAACGAAGCGCTTGACGCACCATCGCCAGGGCAGCCTTTAGATTAACCTCCCAGTTTTCTCCGGCATCGGTCTGAAGGCAGGCAACGCGTATTCGGCGGGGCATTTTAAGATTTCTTTCTCTCTCGGTGAGACTTTTGAAATCAGGCCGTGCTTTGCCCGGTGCGCCAGTCATTGAGCGACCAGTCAAAAGGAAGATACTTGATTTTGTACCGCGAATCCTCGAGATAACTCACAATTTCAGGATCGTCATGATAATTAGCGGCAAAGGAAAGCACCGCGTATTCCTGGACGGATAGATCGCGGTCGTTTTCGGGAACGCCGAAATCGAGACTGAAATCTTGGGCATACCATTTAAAAATTTTTGAAAGATAAATTTTCTTTTCACCCGCCCGGATTTTGTTCAACTCCGGATCGCTTACAAATCTGCGGGCGGCGAGCAAGAGCTGCCCTTCCACGCGGGGGCCGGTGTAGGCTTCCCTTGAAAGCCTGGGCGAAGACCGCGCTCCCGAAGAAAGGGCGGCATGAATCTTCTCATCCCGGAACGCTCCGAGGAGAATGCCTTCGCGGAGGGTGTTTAGACTGTAGAAGTGTCCCGCGACTTTGACCAGATCCGCCGTCCACACCCCGGGAATAGCTTGGATGCTTTTGATCGGATAGTGCTCGCTCGCGATTTTGATGAGTCCGGCGTGATAGGCGTTCAGCCACAGCGCGAGTTTTTCTTCACGCGGCCACTCAACCTTAAACTGATCTTCAATGGAAGCAATCTGCAGGAGGTAGGCGTCCAGCAGGCCTGGGTCGGCCTTCACGGCACCGTAATGGACCTCGCCCTTTTCGTTGACGAATTTCTTTAGAAACTTATCCCAAAGGGAATGGTCATAGGGTTCGTCGAGCGCCATGGCCGGCGCGGGAGGGGTAAGAAACAAAAGTGCGGCGGCAAAAAACCAGACGGCTCGCGGCCGGCTGGGCCATTTAAAACCGGATGCCATGGCGACGCAGGAATTCTAAATCCGAAGGAGTCCATTCCTGGGGATGCGCGCCGCTTTCGCCCTCTTCAGCTTGTGCGGCCTGATCATGAAGATCCTCGTACTCTTCGTATTCCTCGGGAGAAATCGGCAGAAAAGCGAAAATGCAGATATTTAGATGAACGTTATTTTTTTCGGGATCCAGGCCGGGAAAATTGGCCCCGGGGAAAGCTCCTTGATGCGGGAGATTTTTGAGAAGACTTTTCAGGATCTGCATCAATTGGCTCATGTGCTCTTCAAACTCACCGTTTTTTTCCGGATGCGTCATTCGGTTGATCTCCTTTATCCGATCAAGTCCTCGAGATTGCCGGGAAGTGAATACCCATAATAAAGGATGCGGCCCCCGGGTGCAATCAAAACTGCGGCGGGAATGGCGTCTAGCCCGTAAAGCGCCGCCACCGCTCCCTTCTCGTCAAGCAAAACCGGATAATCCATTTTTTTTCCGCGCGCAAAATTAAGAATGGTTTCGCGGTTCTCCTCGACGTTCACCCCGTATATTTTAAGCCCTGCGGGCCCGTAACGGTTCTGGATTTGATTGACTTCCCTAATCTCCCCGACGCACGTGGGGCACCAGCTGGCCCAGAAAATTAAAAGTACCGGGGACTCGCGGTTGACCTCTGAAAGCCGGATCTGCTCGCCAGGGTTGTCTAAAAAAGGAAGGCTAAACTCCGGGGCCTGGTTTCCCTCATGCCCGCGGCTTGGGGCCCAAGCCATCGCGCCGGAGAGAAAAACCATCACCCCCAGAAATGGGAGAGAAAGTCTCATGCGTGCTCGAGATAGGCCTGTGCGGCCAGCGCGGCCTGGCACCCCTCGCCGCATGCGGCCACCAGCTGTTTGACGGCCCCGGTCCTGATTTCTCCCGCGGCAAAAACTCCCGGAACGGACGCCGCCAGTCCGGTGTCTGTCCTCACGTATCCTTTCTCATCCAACTCGACAAACCCCTTGAGGAAAGCCGTGTTGGGTTCATGCCCGATAAAAACAAAAACCCCGTCGGCCGCAAAGGCATAATCACGCCCTTCCTTAAGGTTGCGCAGTAAAAGCTCCTGAACTTTTTTCTCGCCGCGGACTTCCTCAACCACGGTATTCCAGATAAATTTGATCTTGGGATTTTGCCGGGCGCGATCCTGGAGGATGGGGCTCGCGCGCAGCTTGTCACGGCGGTGGATGACGTTCACCTCGCTGGCAAAACGGGTAAGAAAAATCCCCTCCTGCATGGCCGAATCCCCGCCGCCGACTACGGCAATTTTCTTTTCCTTAAAAAAAGCGCCGTCGCAGGTGGCGCAATAGGAAACGCCCCGGCCCGTGAGCTCCTTCTCGCCCCGGACACCGATCGTTCTAAAGGAAGCTCCCGCCGCGAGGATAATCGTACGGGCGCGATAGGCAGAACCCGATGTTTTAATCTCGAAGAGGTCCGCATTTTGAGTGATCCTCTCGGCCGGTTCATAGGCCACCTGGGTTCCGTAACGTTTGGCCTGATCTTCCATGCGCTGGGCGATCTCACCGCCGGTAATGCCCTCCGGAAACCCCGGGTAATTTTCCACAATATCGGTAAGCGCGATTTGACCTCCCGGCACAAGCTTTTCAAGAAGCAGTGTTGTCAGTTTTGCGCGCGAGGTGTAAAGCGCTGCCGTAAGACCGGCTCCGCCGCCCCCGATCACGACCACATCATAAAGAGAATTTGCTGAAGCGTTCATTGGGATACTCCGTTCAAGACTAGGGGTTCAAGGAAAACTTTAAAATTCGTGAAGGCCGGCTTCCCCGATCACTTCTTCGCTTACAAAAATGGGGCTGCCGGCGCGAAGCGCCAAAGCGACGCTGTCGGAAGGGCGGGCGTCTAAGACAATGCCGTTATGCTGGTCACGGCTCAAATGAAGCTTGGCAAAAAACGTATTTTGCTGAAGCCGGTCAATGACCACTTTATCGAGTTTGGCGCCAAGAGCCTGGAGGGCCTGGAGGAGTAAATCATGAGTGAGGGGCCTCGGCGGCTTGACGCCGGCCAGATGCATTTTAATCGCATTCACTTCCGACATGCCGATCACCACGGGAAGGTAGCGGGTCCCCTCTTTTTCCCGGAAGACAATGACCTGTTCGCCTCGCGTTTCGTCAACCTTGATTTTACTTAAGACCAGCTCGATCATGCCCCATGGCTTTCAGGTTCGCCTTCCGTGACGGCGGCCTCCTCAAACCCCTTGGCCGCGATTCGGAACCTCGGGTTACGTTCTTTTTTGGACTGCTCGAGCAGGTGCCTCTGGGTCTGCTTAGCCTCAAGGATCTCCTTTTCGACGGACTCCTGATCTTCCAAAATCCTGCGCATCGACTCCTCCCGGTGCCGGATCTCGGATTCCATCTTTTCCTGCTCCTGGACAAGCCTCTTTAAAAGCGCTTCTTTTTCAGCGAGCAGCCCTGCGAGCTGGCTCCTTTTTTCAGCGGCTTCCCGCTCGCGCACCTGCGCGTGAAGCTCCTTTAACTGACGCCGCGCATTTTCAAGCTCTTTTTCTCGCGACTCGATTTGCGCCAAATGGGCTTCCACGATTTTCTGCTGGTTTTCACAAGCCTCCCGAAGCTCAGCGGCCTGTCTTTCAAGCTCCTGGGCCTGCGCATCGCGCAGACGCAGTTCCGCGCTGCGCTTTTCAAGTTCCTGCATCAAGCGGATCTGGCTTTTTTCCAGGTCCTTTTCACGCAGCTCCATCGACTCCCGGGTTTTTCTTTCCTCTTCCCGGGCTTCTTCAAGACCGGCGAGCTGACGCGTCAAGGATTCCTGTTTGTGGCGAAAAGAAGCCATCTGGGCCCGGCTTTCCTCACGCAGCCGATCAAGCTCTTCACGCTGGGTTTCAAACCATCGGATACGATCCGCCTCGGCCTGCACCCTTTGGTTAAGCTCTTCCTGGGTTTTCTTGTATTTTTTGCCGAGCTCTTCAAGCTGCCGTGCTACGGTCTCTTGAGACTCGCGCCAAAAGACAACCTGCGGGGCCAACTCTTCAAGCGCTTTGCGATTTGCCTGAAACGTCTTTTCAAGCTCCGCGTGCTTGGCCTGCCAAAGAGCGGCGCCGTCCCGGGCGGAGTCAAGCTCCTGACGCCATACGGCCGAGCCCTTCTCTTTTTGCCGCAGCTCCTCTTCTTTGCTTTGGAGGAGCAGCTGCGCATTCTGTTTTTCTCTTTGCGCGGCCTGAAGCGCTTCAGACATTTCGTTCATCTTCGTTTTCCACTGCTCGCTCTCGCGCGCCAGAAGGGAAATTTTTTCCTCATAAAGGCTTCGCGCCTCCCGGTACTCGTCGCGAACCATGGCGCATTTTTCTTCCCATCCGGCAAGCTGCGTGCGAAGATCCCTGATCTGGCGCTCCTGCTCCTGGCTTTTGCGCTCCCAGCTTTTACCTTCATCCTGACGAACGGCTGAAAATTCATTCCACCGGGCCATCTCTTCTTTCAAATGCTCGGCTTGCTCGCGTAGCACCAGGCATTCCCTGCGGGAACGGGCAAGTTCATCTTCGAGTTTTTCACGTTCTTCGTCATGGCGGGAATCCATACCGTGTGCGCCGGAAGCAGAGCCCGGTGCGTCTTCGATTACGGATTCGCCTTGGACAAAGGCCCGTAACTCCTGAAGCGCGGCTTCCGCATCCATGGGTTCCTGGTGAGCAGCCACCCCGAGATTTTTTTGTCCCCCGTGAGTGCCGTTTAGAAACGCCAGATTGGGCGGTTCCGGCCAGACCGTCCGGTAACATTTCCGTTTCTGAAAGGTGTCATTGGTAAGCAGCATCTGGGCGCCCGCGGACTGAAAATATTCTTTTAAACGGGTGGCGGTCGGACGCGTCAGATTATCGAGCAGAATGATCGGGGTATTGCAGACAAGATCCAATGCTTCTTCGGCAGATAGGCTGAAGACTGCGGAGATCTTTTGGGCGACTCTTTTGCGATCGAGTTCGTTTTCAAGGGGGCGGAGGATGACACACCAGTTATTTTCCTCCCCTTGAGTTTTTTTTTGGCGAAGCAGCATACTCAAAATGGGTGAAGCGTATTGAATTTTTGAAACGCCTTCTTCGGAAGGATCCGGCGGGATCAGAGAGTCATCCGGGACGCGATGTCATGAACCACCGGCATCTCCCAGGACTCTCCCATGAGGACCTTCACAATCCCGACGAGGGACAAAATACCGAATACAACGAATGATACCGTAAAGACGAGATCCCCCACCGCAGGAACTATTTTCAGGATGCTGGCCGCAACCTCAAGGATAAAAAGGACCAAAGCCTGCCGCCCGTGAAACTGGGCAAACTTATTTCCCTTTTTGAGAAGCAGAGGAACAAGGCAAAGAACGTTCAAGTAACCGACCGCCGCGAAAAATTTCCCGTCTTCGACATCGGGATCCACGGGTAAAGGAACTTGAAGATTTTCTGTATTTTCCATGAATGAGGCGCTCCCCTGAAACAAGCTTGGCGTTCAGAGGGTATTATATGAAAGCCTTCCTCCTAGTCAAGGCATTCTCATGCCTCCGGAGGCTTTGCTATCAGGCGCTCTGGGGTGCGGGGTAAAGGGTATAATCCTGGACGGGCTTACCCCCGATCAAGTGCTCCTGGATCACCCGCTCGAGCTTTTCAGCCGTCAAATGATGATACCAAACCTGGTCGGGATAGACCACGGCAAGAGGCCCCCCCTGACATATGCCGAAGCAGTGGCATTGGCTGCGTTGGACCTTCTCCGGCCCCTCATGGAACCCAAGAACCTTAATCCTGTCCTTAAGCTGCTGGTAGACCTGGGAGGACACCTCCGGGGCGCACCTCGGGCCGGTGCATATGAAAATATGACGCTTGGGCGGCGTGAAGGACGGTTTTTCTTGAGCCATTTTATCGCTTTCCTTTCGCTGAAATTTCCAGACTAATGTCTAAAAATCGCACTAACCCCGGCATCTCGGCGAGCGGCCGGGCATAATGAAAGTCCACCGCGGGATTCCGGATTTTAGCCTCTTCGATATAGCGCGGAATATCCTCTTTGACATGGCGGCCGGGAAATAAAAAAAGAGGGATCACAAAAATGCGCCCGGCCCCGGCGGCGGCGCACTTTTTAATGGCCTGCGGCACCGTGGGCTTGGAAATCTGAAGGAAGGCTCCTTCCACAAGGCATTTCGGGCGTAACTCGGAAAATTTTTTTACGAGCGCTTTGAAACTGCGTCCGGCTTCGGCTTCACGGCTGCCGTGAGCGATAAGAAGATAGGCGGATTTCATAACCGGTGAACAGCATACCTCAAAACAGCTTTCGCGGCCAGAAGGAGTTGCTTTTAAGATGACCGCGTGCCAAGCGGCGCAGAAAGCTCAAGCATGCCTAAAATCCCCGGCAAATCAAGATTCGTAACGAGCAGATCCTTCAGCCGATTGTAATGGTGATCGCGTATCTGGGCGCCCGAACGCGCGGGCCCGCTCTCCTGCCAAGGCTTGCCCGATACCCCGGCGAGCGCCCGCAAAAAAGAGCGTCGGAAATTTTGATCTTCAAAAAGACCGTGATAATAAGTCCCCGCGAAACAGCCCGACGGATGAACGGCCCCGTTTTCCCCGAAAGGCGGGTAGGCCTCATGGTGAAGCGTCCGGCCCATATGAATTTCGTAACCTTCCGCGCGACCCTTGACCGGGCTTCCCCACAATTCGATCTTAAGTGTCCGCTGAACTCGGCGCAAAATCTTTTCGGCGTGAAATTCGGTGGTCATATTAAAAAAACCGAATCCCTCCGTGCTTTGCCGTCCAGACTCGATCCCGGCGGGATCGAGAATCAAGCGTCCCATCATCTGATAGCCCCCGCAGATGCCGAGAACCCGGCCTCCGGCCTCGACGTAATCCCAGAGAGCGCTCTCAAATCCGCTTAACTTGAGATACTCGAGATCGGCCACCGTGGCCTTGGTTCCGGGCAAAATCAAAAGATCGGGCCGGCCCAGATCAGCGGGATTCTTGAGATACCGAACCCGCACTCCCGGCTCGTGTTTCAGCACTTCAAAATCCGTAAAATTAGAAATCCGTGGAAGCAGGACCACCGCAATATCAAGGGCCGAGGTGTTCGCTGGACCTGGTTTTTCTTCAAGTGCAAGCGCGTCTTCCTCCTCAATCCAAAGTTCCCGGTCATGCGGCAGAATGCCCCAAACCTTTTTTCCGGTTTTGCGCTCCAAGAATTCAAGCCCGCTCGTAAGCAAAGAGGCGTCCCCGCGAAATTTGTTGATGATAAATCCCGAGATTCTTTCGCGCTCATGCGGCTCAAGCAATTCAAGCGTTCCCACTAGCGAGGCGAAAACCCCGCCCCGGTCAATATCCCCTACGAGCACGCAGGAGGCCCCGGCCCATTCGGCCATCTTCATGTTCACCATGTCGTGATCTCTTAGATTAACTTCGGCGGGGCTTCCCGCGCCTTCCAGGACCATCACTTCATATTCGGCGGCGAGTTTATCGTAGGATTCCCGGATCGCCTCGATAAGCCGCGGCTTGGTCGCATAAAAATCCCGCGCGCTAAAATGTCCGATGGCTTGCCCCTGCAAAACAACCTGCGAACGGTTATCGGCAGCCGGTTTGAGGAGCACGGGATTCATGTGAACGCTCGCTTCAACACGGGCGCACTCGGCCTGGACCGCTTGGGCGCGCCCGATTTCCCCGCCTCCGGAAGTGACCCAGGAATTGTTCGACATGTTCTGGGCTTTAAAAGGCGCGACTTTGTACCCCCAATCCGAAAGCAAGCGGCAGAAGGCGGCGGTGATGATCGACTTGCCGACACCGGAAGCGGTGCCGAGCACCATCAGGCTTTTAGCTCTCACGGCGATCCCCGGCCTGAAGCCGGGCCTCACGCGCCTGATCAAGATAGTCTTTGAGTGTCTCCAGCGCTTCTATCGTGCGCGGGCCGAATCTGGAAAAAAGAAGCCCGTCCACGACGCGAATCGGAATCTTTGAGAAATTGCGGTATTCGCGGAATTTTTTGACATGCCGCGCCGCAAATGGATAAGGCGGCCCGGCCAGAAAAAGCACCTCGGGTTCTTTTTCGATCATGTCTTCAAGCTCGACGGCAAACTCCCGAAGAGGATCGGCTCGGAAAACATTCCGGCCCCCGGCGCACTCGACAAGTCTTGACATATAGGTGTCGAAATTGACGGTCAGAAGCGGCTGGTTCCAAATAAGAATCAGGGTGCGCACAGAATCATGGCCTTCCGTGATTCCAGCAGCGCTCGCCGTAATCGCTTGGCGGATATCTCCCGCAAGCTTTGAGGCCTCGGAAACGCACCCGATAAAACGGCCCAAGGCGCACACCGCGTCGGCCGCGTCTTTCGGGCCGCGCACATCAAAATTCAGCAGTTTGAAATTTTTCTGGAGCATCCGGATCTCTTCGGGCCGGTTTTCGTTAAGATCCACCAAAATGCCGTCGGGCCGGAGCGCTTCGATCTCGGCAAGCCGAAGGGCCTTGGGCGAACCGAGCCGTGCCGAGCCCTCGATTTCAGGGCAATGCTCCGTCACCCCGGAAAGCAAGCTTGAAGCTCCGAGGGTCATGATGATTTCTGTAAGCGAGGGGCTAAGCGATACGACTTTCATTCCTAGGCCTTGCAGACGGGCGGAATCGTGGCTTCCATGGGGATGAGAAAAGTGCCCGCTTCCGTGGCTCCGACCAGAATGCGTCGCAGCATAAAAACCGTGCCCTTGCCGAACCCCGTAAAGAAACCGGCCCCGGGACTGGCCGCCATATCCTTGGACATGGCGCACGGTATTTCAGCCGGGCTTGAGAGGACATTGATAAGTCCCCGGCCGAGTTTCTTGCCCATTCCCCCGAGTTCATCGCTCATCGTGGTTTCAGCCGCGCTAGCTTGAGGAACCACGCACACCAAAAATAAAACCAGGAAAACGCCGAGCCCTCTTTTAAGCATACAAAACCTCCGTCTTGTTTTTAGTTTGCGTACGATAAACCCGAACCGCCTTCAGCGCAGCTCGC
>JAHFHI010000200.1 GCA_023246995.1 Candidatus Omnitrophota bacterium | reverse complement strand
GGATCGCGAAGGACCTGGGCATAATGGCCGGTTGCGATCGCCTCGTAGCCGAGCTCGCGGGCGCGCTTTAAAAAAAGCCGAAACTTGATGTGTTCGTTACAGGCAATGCAGGGGTTCGGGGTGCGGCCCTTCATATATTCGGCCGCGAAATAGTCCACCACGCGCTCCTTGAATTCTTTTTCAAAATCAAGAACCCAGTAAGGAATGCCGATCTGGTCGGCGACTTCCCGGGCGTCCTCGACCCCTGAAAGGCCGCAGCAGGCCTTGGTGTTCAAGGCCGAGCAATGGTTTGAGGCCCAAGTGCGGATGGTGGCGCCCGCTATCTCGTAACCGGCTTCCTTCAAAAGCCCCGCGGCGACGGAACTGTCCACGCCGCCGCTCATGGCGACCAGAATTTTTTTCTTTTCCATAAATTTCCGGGTGTCAGGCGATCGCGGTATTGGCCAGGATGCGGTCGATGTCAACCCGCTCGAGAAAGACTTCCTTCAAGCGGCCGTACCGGCAGCTGTCGACATCGATATCTTCCATTTCCGGAATGGAGCCCAAAAGCGGAATTCCGGTAAGCTCATGGATGATCTTGGGGTTGGTGATTTCGGCCAAAGAATAATTCACGGTCGGGATGCGGTTAAAAATAATGCCTCGGATTTCAAAACCTCTCACGATCGAGCCGTCCACGGTAAGGAGGGTATGATTGATGGTCCCGAGGCTCGCCCGGGCCACGATCACGACCGGAAGCTTGAAATCCCGGATCAGGTTGGCGACAAAATAATTTTTTGCGACCGGCACAAGCAGGCCGCCGATTCCCTCCACGATCATAAAATCATAATGCTTTTGAAGTTCCATGTAGGCATCCCGGATCCGGTCAAGCGCCACTTCGCGCTTTTCCAGCATGGCCGCGACGCTCGGGGCAAGCGGATGGCGGAACCTGGAGGGGCTCGTAAGCGGCGCGTATTCGTTCTCGGCCGCCTCAAAAAGATAAACCGCGTCCTGCGAGATCAAATGCCCGTCCGGGCCGTAACAGCCTGTGGCCACGGGTTTCATCACGCCGACTTTAAGCCCGCGCTCACGCAGGGCGAGCGCGATGCCGGCTGAAACCACGGTCTTGCCCACGCCGGTGTCCGTGCCTAAAATAAAAATTCCGGGTTTCATTCGATTCAATCCCTCTCCTGACACGCGGCCGCTTCCTGGGCAACCGCTTCGTAGGTCACATCCAAAAGTTTTTCAAGCTCCGGCCCGCCAATGGCCAGCGGCGGCATCAGCACCACGACCGGCCCGAGCGGACGCAGGATCACGCCCATTTGACGGGCCCGGCGTATGACCCGGATGCCGATTTTCTCGGCCGGATCAAAGGGCTCCTTCGTCGTGCGGTCTTTGACGAGCTCAATCCCGGCCATGAACCCCGCCTGTCGGACATCCCCGACAATCGGAATTTTTAAAAATTCCCGCAGTCTTTTTCGAAGACGCTCGATCCTGGGCTTGAGGGCCTCGAGCAAACGTTTTTTCTCGAAAAGCTCAAGACTCGCAAGCGCCACCGCGCAGGCCAGCGGATTGGCGGTGTACGTATGCCCGTGAAAAAAAGCTTTGAACGCTTCGTGCTTGCCGAGGAACGCCTCGTAAATCTCTTCGGTGGCGAGCGTCACGGCGAGCGGCAGATAACCGCCCGTCAGACCCTTGGCCGCGGCCATCAGATCCGGGCTCACGCCTTCGAGCTCGCTTGCGAACATGGCGCCCGTGCGGCCGAAACCCGTTGCCACCTCGTCAAAAATAAGCAGGATATTATACTTTTTCGTAAGCTCGCGCGCACGCGAAATATAACCCCGGGGCTGGTCAATCATGCCGGCCGCACCTTGCATCACGGGTTCCATCACAAAGGCGGCGATTTCTTCGTGCTTGTCCTGAAAAAGCTTTTCCATGGCGGCCAGGGACTCGTCCCGGACGCGCCCGGGATCCGAACCCGTCGGCCACCGGTAGACATAAGGTGCGGGAACCGCATGGGTTTCAAACAAAAGCGGGCGGTAAATCTGATGAAAGAGTTCAATGCCGCCCACGCTGACGGACCCCAGGGTGTCTCCGTGGTAGGCGTTTGTCAGGCGGGCAAACTTGGTTTTTGATTTCTTCCCTTTGTGCTGCCAGTATTGAAACGCCATTTTAAGGGCAATCTCCACGGCTTCAGAGCCGGAGTCGGAATAGAAAACCCGCTTGAGTCCGGCGGGCGCCATCGCGACAAGCTTTTCGGCAAGTAAAATGGCCGGCACATTGGAAAGCCCGAGAAAGGTCGAGTGCGCCACCCTGCCAAGCTGAACTCGCAAAGCGCGGTCGAGCTCGGGAACCCTGTGGCCGTGGACATTGCACCAAAGAGACGAAACCCCGTCCAGGTAACGCCGTCCCCGGGTATCCCAGAGCCAGACGCCTTTGGCTTTTTCAATGACCAGGATTTCCTCTTCCTGCCAGTCGCGCATCTGGGTAAACGGGTGCCAGATAAAAGCCTTGTCTAAGGCCTCAAGATTTGCGCAGCGGCCGGATTTTTGCAGTCCCGGGGCGGAGCGTTTTTGAGATGAGTTTTTTTTCAAAACAAGAGTCTTCACGGATTTTTATTTAACGGAAAGAAGGACGGTCTTAGAGGCTTAAAACCGTATTGTCCTGTCCTCCGACAAGGCAGCAGATTCTTTTCTTGCCTTCACGCTTGGCTTGATGGAGCGCCAGGCCCGCGCGCATCAGCAGCTGGCCCTTGGTTTCCCCCGCGCGGTAGGCCGTAAGCCCGGCGCTGAAACTCGCGTCGAGCATTTCCTGGGCCTGGGCCAGAACGCGCGAAACAAATTTTTCGGCTTTGACCAGATCGGTGTGGGGAAGGATGGCGCAGAATTCATCGCTTCCGTAGCGGGCGACGCAGTCGGTCGAACGCACGTTGGATTTCAAAAAGGCCGCGAACTGCTGCAAAAGCTCGTCCCCGCGCTTGGTTCCGAATTGCTCGTTATAAGAGCGAAAGTTATCGAGATCCAGGATACAAAGGGTGAGCGGATAGTGGTAGCGGCCGGCGCGGCGCTGTTCCTGCTCGAGCGTCTTTTCAAAAGACGTGCGGTTTGAAATTCCGGTCAGGTCATCGGAGCCCGCCGCTTTCTCGATATCCGACCATTTTTTGCGAAGCCATAAAGCGCTCAAGACCAAAGCGCTTCGGCGGCGAGCAGCACCGCGAGCAGGCTCAAAATCGGCCGGGCCCTTACGGTCTGAAAAAAAGCCGCGCCCGCGAGGCCCATATTAAGAAAGGCCAAAACCGCCGCAATTTTTTGGAGCAGGGTTTCCAAATCAAGAAGACGCGTTTTTTCGGTATACAGGCGGGAAGAGGTTTGTTTTTTGAAGATCAAAATAGCGGCCCCCCTTAAAGGCGCGTTATTATTCCACATTCAAAAGCCGGAATCTATAGGAAATTCCGAGCTTCCCGGCCAAGAACCCCAAGCAGGGCCCGGAGGTCTTCGGGGGTATGAAGCGCGCTCACCGTCAATCGCAGCCTGGCCTTTCCCCGGGCCACGGCCGGGTAACGCACGGCCGGAACCAAAAAACCTTCTTGAAGAAGCGCCTCGGAAAGCGCAAGGGCCGCCTTTTCCGAACCCACCCCCACCGGCAAAATGGGCGAGGAAAGTTCAGGCATGGGGAACCCCGCGGCCAGAAGCCCGGCGTGAACCGTTCGCGCGTTTTCCCAAAGCCGCCGGCGCCGTTCTGGCCCCTCGCGAAGCCGCTTGATGGCTTCAAGCGCGGCCGCGCAAAGGGGCGGCGGAAGGGCCGTGGCAAAAATAAAAGGCCGGGCATGATTCACCAAATAGTCGATCACAGGCGCTGA
>JAHFHI010000199.1 GCA_023246995.1 Candidatus Omnitrophota bacterium | reverse complement strand
CCGCATCGACCGCCTCCCAAATATCCACTTTGAGGGCTTTGGCTGCCATGGCTAACTCGTTGATCAGTCCGATATTAACGATTCGAAACGTGTTCTCAAGGAGCTTGGTCATTTCAGCGGTGCGCGAGGAGCTGACTTCGATCACTTTAGGCGTAATCGCGCCGTAGAGCGCAGCGGCCAGACGCGTGCAGGCGGGCGTAATCCCTCCCACCACTTTGGGGATGTCCCGTGTTTTGAATTTCTCGTTCCCCGGATCAATGCGCTCGGGAGAAAAACAGAGGAAAAAATCCCGGCCCGCCTTGAGTCCCTTTTTTTCAAAGGTGGGAAGTAAAACCTCCTCGGTCGTTCCCGGATAAGTAGTGCTCTCAAGCACAATCAACTGGCCGCGGTGGAGAAAATTGGCCACTTGATCCATCGCGCTCACGATAAAAGAGATATCGGGATCTTTGAAACGGTTAAGCGGGGTCGGCACGCAGACAATGACCGCATCACAGCCCGCCAATTTTGAAAAATCGGCTCCGGCCTCAAGACGCCCCCGGCGGGTGACACGGGCAAGCTCGGCGCTTGTGAGATCCCCGATATACGAAACCCCCTTCCGGATGGCGGCGGCCTTCTGGGGATCCAGATCAATTCCAAAAACCTTAAAACCCGCTGCCGCAAAGCTGTGGGCGAGCGGAAGGCCGACATAGCCCAAGCCAATGATGCCCACGACCGCTTTTCTGCTTTTTATTTTTTTCGCCAAAGCATCCTTCATGCGACCTCCTGCCACTCGGGACTTGCCTTATACTCCGCGATAAAATCCACGACGGATTCCTGCCACGGTCTAAGCCGAAGGCCCAAAAGACGTTCGGCCTTCTCGAGGGAAAGAACCGAGTTGAGCGGCCTGCGCGCCGGACGCGTAATCTGGCCGGTTGTGATGAACCGCACCGCGGCCTCCGCGGACCCGGAAGCCTTCAAAATCACTTCCGCAAAACCCGCCCAGGAAACCGTACCGTGATTGGCCAGGTGAAAGACCTCCCGGTTCATGCGCTCCAGAATTCTGGGACCCTGGCCGAGCAAAATCCTAAAAGCCTCCGCCAGATCCCGGGTATACGTGGGGCGCCCCACCTGGTCGCAAACAACCTCAAAATTCCGCTCGGTGCGCGAACGGCGAAGAATCGTCCTCGCAAAGGAGGGCCCGCGCAGCCCATAGAGCCAGGAAACCCGGAAAATCGCGTACAGATCTCCCGCCTCCCGAAGATAGTCTTCGGCCAGGCGTTTGCTCTCGCCGTAAATATTCAGCGGATGCGGCTTGTCGGTTTCGAGATACTCGCCCTGCTTGGTTCCGTCAAAAATATAATCCGTGCTGAAAAAAATCAAAAAAACTCCGACCTTCTTACAGGCATCGGCGACAAGCCGCGTCGCCTCAAAATTATTCCTTAGCGCCTCGCCCGGGTTGGTTTCACAGCCGTCAACATAAGTCATGGCCGCAGTATGAAAAACAACCGAGGGCCGCTCTTCGGCAAGAAGCTCTTCAAACCACCTCGGAGCGCTAAGATCCCCCAGGCGCATCGAAATCCCCGCGTGCGGCGCTTCTCGACGGCCTACCCCGAGAAGCGTGTACCGGGACGAAAGCTCGCGCGCTAAATCGCTTCCGAGCATCCCGCCCGCGCCCGTGATTAAAATTTTCATTTAAGCGTAAACTTGTCGCGTTTCAAAGGCTCCCACCAGGCGCGGTTTTCCCGGTACCAGGCGACGGTTTCGGTTAGTCCCCTTGGGAAATCCCACTGAAGCTTGAATCCGAGCCGCGCGAGCTTCGCGATATTCACGCTGTAGCGAAAATCATGCCCGAGGCGGTCAGCGACGCTTTTAATCATTTCGGCCCCGTGCCCCATTTCGCTTAAAATGCTGTGCGTGAGTTCAATATTCGTGAGCTCATGCCCCGCTCCGATATTATAGATCTCTCCGGGCTCACCCCTGTCAAAAACCAGTTCCACGCCCCGGCAGTTATCTTCGACAAAGATCCAATCCCGGCAATTCTCTCCCTTTCCGTAGAGGGGCACGGCCTTGCCATCGAGGAGATTGGTGATAAAAAGCGGGATGACCTTTTCCGGGAATTGATAGGGACCGTAATTGTTGGAGCTGCGTGTGATCATGACGGGCAGCCCGTAGGTTTTCCAGTAAGCGCGCGCCATTAAATCCGCTCCCGCCTTGGAAGCCGAATAGGGGCTGTTGGGCTCGAGCGGATAATCTTCAGCCGCCGATCCCGTGCGAAGGGAACCATACACCTCGTCGGTCGACACATGAACGAACCTCTTGATCCCCGCCTGACGCGCGCTTTCCAGAAGAAGGCGCGTGCCGAAAATATTCGTCTTCAAAAAATCGTCGGGATTATCGATCGAACGGTCCACGTGAGTCTCGGCCGCGAAATGCACCACGGCCTCAACTCCTGTCATGAGCGCCGCCACACATGAAGGATCGCAGATGTCGCCCTGGATAAACTCGTATCGGGGACTGCCTTCCAGCATCCGGGTATTCTCCCGGTTGCCGCAGTAGGTCAATTTGTCCAGGTTGTATACTTTCCAGTCCGGATGGGATTTTAGAAATCCTTTTATAAAATGGGACCCGATAAATCCCGACCCGCCTGTCACCAAAACGCTTTTCACGGCTTGCCCGACTGCTTTTCAGCGATCAAACGTCCGGCCCGGTAGAGGGACTCGAAAGTCCCGGCATCCGACCAAAAACCTTTCAGGATGTCGTATTCGAGCTGGTCTCGTTTGAGATAGGCGTTATTGACATCCGTGATCTCAAGCTCCCCACGCCCCGAAGGTCGGAGGGGCCGAATGATATCAAAGACCTGCGCGTCGTACATATAAAGGCCGACCACCGCGTAATCACTTTTGGGGGTCTTGGGTTTTTCGACAATCCGCGTCACTTTGCCGGCCTTGACCTCGGCCACGCCGAAACGTTCCGGGTCCGGGACTTTCTTGAGCAAAAGCCGGGCGCCCCGGGATTGCTTCTTGAAGCTGTCCACAAAGGGCGAGATATCCTCTTCGAAAATATTGTCCCCGAGAATGACTACGATCTTTTCACCGTCGGCAAAGTCCTGGGCCAGAAAAAGGGCATCCGCGATTCCGCCCTCCCCCTCCTGATAGGTATAGTTCATGCTCCGGATGCCGAGGCGTTTGCCGTTGCCGAGCAGCCGGAGGAAATCCCCCGCAGAATTCCCCCCGGTCACAAGCAGGATGTCCTTGACCCCGCCCTGCACCAGAGTCTCGATGGGATAATAAATCATGGGCTTGCTGTAGATGGGAAGCAAATGCTTGTTGGTGACCTTGGTCAGGGGATGAAGCCTCGTGCCGAGCCCGCCGGCCAGAATAACGCCTTTCATCATTGCCTCCTACGGCCCATGCCGTGATATTCAAAACCGTCTTTTTTGATCTGCCGGGAGTCAAGCATGTTCCGCCCGTCAAAAAGAATGGGGTGGCGCATGCTTTTACGAATGCGCAAAAAATCAAGGCCGCCGAATTCCTCCCATTCGGTCAGAAGCAGAAGAGCATCCGCGCCTTTGGCCGCGGCGTAGGCATTGGCGCAAAAGCGAACCCCCGGGAGTGCCGGCTTTGCCTTAACCATGGCCTGCGGGTCGTAGACTTGCACCCGAGCGCCTTCCTCTTGAAGCGCCTGAATAATATCAAGCGAAGGCGCGAACCGCATATCGTCGGTATCGGGTTTAAAAGAAAGTCCGAGAACCCCGATCGTCTTGTTGCTCAAGTTCCAGAGCACGCCCGCCACCTTCTGCACAAAATAGCGTTTTTGTTCTTCATTGGCATTCAGGGCCTCCTTCAGGAGGCCGAAATGAACGCC
>JAHFHI010000198.1 GCA_023246995.1 Candidatus Omnitrophota bacterium | reverse complement strand
CTTTACCAAGGTAGTATTTAAAAAGAGCCGTGCGTCCTTCAAGGCCCGGCTTGGTGATGTATACCTTGCGGTCAAAACGGCCGGGGCGCAGGAGCGCGGGGTCTAAAATTTCCTCTCCGGCATTCGTGGCGCCGATCACGATTACATTTTCGGTCTTTCCGGTGAGGCCGTCCATCTCGACCAAGAGCTGGTTTTGGGTATTATTGGTTTCAGCCCCGCCGAATTGATTGAAAACACGCTTATGGCCGAGGGCATCGAGCTCATCGATAAAAACGATGCACCCGCCGAAGCCGTAGGCCAGGCTTTTGGCTTTTTTGAAAAGACCCCGGACACGGCTCGAGCCCACCCCGACAAAAACCTCGTTGAACTCGCTTGCGGCCATTGAAAGAAACGGGAGCCCGGCCTCGGAGGCAATCGCTTTGGCCAGGTAGGTTTTCCCGCAGCCCGGCGGGCCTATCATGAGAATTCCCCGAAGAATTTTCCCGCCGATTTTTTTAAGCCGCGTGTGGTCCTTGATCAGCTGCACGACTTCCCAGCATTCATCCTTGGCTTCGTCAATGCCGACGACATCGGAAAAACGGATGTTCACGTCCTTGGCATTGATGTTCTTATTATCCATTTTGGTCATGCCGCCCTTGAGGACCATCGAATACATATAAACAAAGACAACGCTGTTGACGATCACAAGGAGGATTGAAATCGGCATTTGGGCAAGGGTGATGTTGCGGTAATAACTTTCAAGCGACATCATCCCATAGACTGAAAGCACGATCAGGATGATAAAACCAAGGCTCACGAAAATTGCGGTCCGGTAGTTTAGAAAGTGCATCTTAAGGCGTCTGTAACGATTCATGGGTTCCTCGTATTCCCTCTCTTTGTCCGAACTAGCGGCAATCTTTATGGTTAGCGAATGAAGGCATTTTGCTGTTTAACTATACCCCGCTTTTTAAAACCTTTCAATCCTTCGTATCTACTACGATCAATATGTCTACGGCGGATTACCGCTTATCCTTAAGACCCGAAGCGTCGATTTCTTCTGCGGCCGGTTCATCCCCCAACTCTTCAACCCACCAATCATCCTCACCCCCCGCCTCCCCCGCCTCTTCAGCTCCGGCCTGGGTTTCGGCTTCAAGCTCTTCATCTCCAATAGCCATAGGAGTTTCCGACAAAAATCGGCTTTTAGCGTAAAGCGTAAAAGACGGGGTCGGAGGACCCTTTACCCCATCTTTTATTTCCTCCATTTTGGCTTTATAGGCGATCGGAGAGGTTCGCGTTTCTTCAACAGGATCGCGTTCCTTACGGATGGTCCCGGAGTGAAAAATGGCTATGAGGCAAAGATAAATAAAAAACCTCATCCCGCGTATTTTTCGCATTTGGAGAAACTCCTAAAAACATTATAAAAGTATACCGGCGTTATCAGGAAAGATCAATAAGCTCCTTTTTTATCAAGACCGGCTTCCGATTTTTATAAAACTCCCCCAAATATTTGCCGGTATAGGAGTTAGGTGATTTAATCATATCCTTAACCGGGCCCGCATAAACGAGTTCTCCGCCTTTATGGCCGCCCTCAGGCCCCAGGTCGATCGCATAATCCGAGGCCGCGATCACTTCCATGTTGTGCTCGATGACTACCAGAGAATGTCCTCTCGCCAAAAGCTCGTCAAAGGCGGTCAGAAGAAAATGAATGTCATAATAATGAAGCCCGGTCGTCGGCTCATCGAAGAGGTAAAGAATCCGGCGCTTTCCGGCCCCGGCCATCTCCGACATTTCAGCCGCGAGTTTCATGCGCTGGGCTTCCCCCCCTGAAAGAGTCGTCGCGGACTGGCCGAGCTTTAAATAGCCGAGCCCGACTTTCTGAAGGATGGCCAGCTTTTCCAAAAGAACGCGGTGCGTCCGAAAAAAATCCGCGGCTTGATCGATGGTCAGGGCAAGAACCTCGTCAATATTCCGGCCCTGGTAAAGGACATCCAAAATTTCCGGTTTAAAACGCCGGCCCTGGCAGGACTCACAAACCACAAAAATGTCCGCCAAGAAATGCATCTCGACTTTGAGCCGCCCGTCGCCTTTGCAGGCCATGCAGCGGCCGCCGTCGACATTGAAAGAGAAATGCCCCGGCCCGAAGCCTTCGCGGCGCGCCTGATCGGTTGACGAAAAAATCTTTCGAATTTCATCAAAGGCTTTCAAATAGGTCGCCGGATTCGAGCGCGGCGAGCGGCCGATGGGCGACTGATCAACCAAAATGACACCGTCAAGCGCCTCGAAACCCGAAACGCTTGTCACCTGCCCCAGGTCCTGAACCGGACGGCCGGCGAAGCGCAGGTAGTGATGGTAAAGGATATCGTAAAGAAGCGTACTCTTGCCGGAACCCGAAACCCCCGTGATGACCGTGAAGCGCTCAAGCGGGATGTCCACGTTTAATTGCTTGAGGTTATGCTGCCGCGCGCCCCGGATCCGGATCCACTTTTTAATTTCAGACGTCTTGGATCCCTGCGCGCGAGCGAGCCGGAGCCTCCCGGAAAGATACTGCCCGGTAAGCGACCCCGCGCTCTTTTTTAACCCGGCCACGCTTCCCTGGAAAAGGATTTCCCCGCCTTTTTGGCCGCCGAGCGGCCCCATATCGATCACCTGATCGGCGGCCTCCATCATGGCCCGGTCGTGCTCGACCACGACCACGGTATTGCCCAGATCGCGCAGCTCATGAAGAAGACGGATGAGAAGCAGGTTATCGCGTTCATGAAGGCCGATGCTCGGCTCATCTAAAACATACAGGGTGTCGACAAGCGCGGAGCCAAGCGACGTTGCCAAGTGAATCCGCTGCACCTCTCCGCCCGATAGGGTTCGCGAGAGCCGGGCCAGGCTAAGGTAGCCCAGGCCCACGGCATTCAAAAATCCGACGCGGCGCTTGATTTCCCAATACACCGGCTCCACCCGTTTCATCTCCGAAACATCAAGCTGTAATCGGTCAAAAAAAATACCGAGTTCCTCCAAACTCATGCGCTGAAGATCCACAATACTTTTCCCTGCGACCTGAACCCAGGAAGCCTGCGGCTTGAGCCGTGTTTCAGCGCATCCCGCGCAGGGAGCGAAGGCCCGGTATTTGCTTAAAAAAACACGCACATGCATCTTGTAGGTTTTCTTTTCGAGATATTTAAAAAAATCCTGGACGCTGAAGTACTCTCCTTCCTGCCAGGGCTTCCCGCCCCGGTCCCCTTTCAGGACCCACTCCCGGTGCTTGGCTGAAAGTTCGCGCCAGGGCCGGTCTGTTGGAATTTTCATGCGCGCGCAAAATTTCAGAAGATGGGCCGCTTCCCAGGAAGCGCTCGGTTTGGTCCAGGGCTCAATCGCGCCGCCGGCAAGGGACTTGGAAATATCGGGCACCACAAGATCCCAATCCACGGTGATCACCCGACCAAAACCCTGGCAAAGCGGGCAGGCCCCGAGGGGGCTGTTAAAAGAAAAGAGGTTCGGGACAGGCTGGCGAAAAATTTTGGCGCACTGGGGACAGCGCAAATCTTCCGAAAAAACAAGGGTCTCCGTTCGGTCCATCCCGGCAGACCGCTCCAGGGCCACCCGGATTTCCGAATGTCCCAAGCGGAAGGCTTGCTCAAGGGAATCGACAAGCCGGGGCCGGCTCTTGGGCGCAAGGCGCACCCGGTCGGCGCAGACTTCAAGCCCTTCAACCGGTTTTTTTATTTTTAAGAGCTCGCCGGCCCCGATGAGTTTTCCCTCTTTGAAAAATTCCGTAAAGCCCTGGCGTTCGAGTTCGGCTAAGGATTCCTTGAGATAATTGCGGGCCGTGCTCCCGAGGGAGACTTTAAAAAGGATCCGGGTTTCGGCCCCGGAGAATTTCGAAAGCAAAAAATCCGCGACGGTTTCAGGAC
>JAHFHI010000197.1 GCA_023246995.1 Candidatus Omnitrophota bacterium | reverse complement strand
GGCATCGGCGGGCATTGTATCGGGGTGGACCCCATCTATCTTTCATGGAAGGCGCGGCTTCACGGCTCGGACCTTCATTTTATTGAGCTCGCCCGTCGCCAGAATTCCGCTATGCCGCAATACGTTGTTTCGGAAGCGGTCTACGCCCTCAATCTCTACCGGGGCAAGGCCATTGCGCGCTCCAAAGTGCTGGTCCTGGGCATCAGCTACAAAAAGGATGTCTCCGACACCCGGGAATCACCGGCCCTCGACGTCCTTGAGCGCTTAAAGCAGCTTGGCGCCAAGGTCAGCTATCATGACCCTTACGTGCCGCATCTCAAGCACGAAACGCTCGATTTGAAATCGGTCGCGCTCACCCCGGCTGTTTTGAAGGGGCAGGATCTTGTTATTTTGACGACGAACCATTCGAAATTTCCCTACAAAATGATCGCCCGGGAAAGCCGGCTTGTTTACGATACGCGTAATGCTTTTAAGGCCATTGCGTCCCCCAAAATTGTGAGGCTCTGATGTCTCGAAAATCCCTTTGTCTTGTCACCGGCGGTGCCGGTTTTATCGGTTCCCATATGGTTGAAGCGCTCTTAAAAAGAGGGCTGCGGGTCCGGGTTCTCGACAATCTTTCCACCGGAAAATTGAAGAACCTTGACGGGTTTAAAGGGGATTTGGATTTTCTCAAAGGCGATCTTCGCCGGGAGCCGGACATTCACCGCGCTGTTCGCGGCGTGGATTATGTTTTTCACATCGGCGCTAACCGGGCGGTGCTGCGCTCGGTCGATAATCCCCTTGAGACCAATGACGTCAATGTGACGGGCACCTTAAGACTGCTTGTGGCTGCCCGGAATGCCGGTGCCAAGCGCTTCGTTTTCTCATCCTCTTCCTCGGTCTATGGCAACACCCGGAAATTTCCGTCGCACGAAAACGACAAGCCCATGCCCGAATCCCCTTATGCCGCGTCGAAAATTATGGGGGAGTACTATTGCCGGCAGTTTACGCAGCTCTACGGCCTTAGCACGGTGAGCCTGCGCTACTTCAATGTTTTTGGACCCCGGCAGAATCCCGAGTCCGTCTATTCGGCCGTCATTCCGATTTTTATTGAATGCCTGCTCAAGAACAAACGCCCGGAAATCCATTGGGACGGAAAACAGTCGAGGGATTTTTCCTATGTGGATAATGTCGTTTACGGGAATCTATGCGCCATGAGGGCCCCGGCGCGGGTATCCGGCGGTGTTTTTAACATCGCCTGCCATGAAGAGTATTCCGTTCTGGACATTTTCAACGCGCTTAAGAAAATTTTGAAAGCAGGCCGGGAACTTCAGCCGGTCTTCGGTCCCAAACGCGCGGGGGATGTGCGGCGCACGTTTGCCGATATCGGGAGGGCCAAGCGCGAGCTGAAATTCCGGGTTCAGACCCGATTTCCCGAAGGGTTGCCGAAAACCGTGCAATGGTTTCTGGCCGAATACTATCCCTCCCGGCGGATTCCCTCATGACCCGCTCGGTGCTTGTGACCGGGGGCGCCGGTTTTATCGGTTCCCACTTATGCGAGAAATTCATCGCCCTCGGCTATAAGGCGGTGGCCGTGGATAACCTGATCACCGGCAATCTGAAAAATATTGAAGCGCTTCTCGGCCGTCCGGATTTTGAGTGGGTGCGTCATGACATGAGCAAGCCCCTGGAATATCCGGGTTCCGTGGATTTGGTGATGCACTTTGCTTCTCCCGCCAGTCCGGTTGATTACGCGAATTTTCCGATCCAGACCCTTAAGGTCGGGGCGCTTGGAACCCACAATGCGCTCGGGATCGCGAAGGCCAAAAAGGCCGCTTTTCTTCTGGCCTCCACCTCCGAAGTTTACGGGGACCCTTTGGTCCACCCCCAAAGTGAAGCTTATTGGGGCAACGTCAATCCCGTGGGCCCGCGCGGGGTATATGACGAGGCCAAGCGTTTCGCGGAAGCCATCGCGATGGCGTATCACAATGTTCACGGGGTGGATGTAAAGATTGTCCGGATTTTTAATACCTTTGGACCGAGGATGCGTCTGCATGACGGCAGGGCGATCCCGGAGTTTATTTTCCGCGCTTTGCGCGGCGAGCCGCTTCCGGTCTTCGGCGCGGGATCGCAAACGCGCAGTTTTTGTTTTGTGGATGATCTAGTCGAGGGGATCCTTAAGCTCGCATTTTCGAAGCTCAATGAGCCGGTTAATATCGGCAACCCTCTTGAGATGACAATCCTTGAGCTGGCCCAAAAAATTCTTGCGATGACGGGCAGTTCAAGCCGGATTGAATACCGGCCCCTTCCCACGGATGACCCGAAATTAAGACGTCCCGACATCACCAAGGCCCGGACGCGGCTTGGCTGGGAGCCCGGGACGACGCTCGACCAGGGGCTTGAGAAAACCATACGCTACTTCAAGGAAAACATTTCCGCTTATGCGGGAAAACCCACAAGCGAGGACGTGAAAAAGCAATGAAACGACGCAGAGCAATTGTGACGGGCATTACGGGGCAGGACGGTTCTTATCTGGCGGAATTCCTTTTGGAAAAGGGCTATCAGGTTTACGGAATGGTGCGCCGATCGAGCTCGGAAAATTTTGAGCGCATTCAGCATATCATGGGCGATTTGGAGCTTGTTCAAGCCGATCTCTTGGATCAGCTCTCGATCATTAACATCGTCAAAAAAGTCCGGCCCGTCGAAATTTACAATCTCGCATCGCAGTCGTTTGTGCCGACTTCTTTCGAACAGCCCGTACTGACCGGTGAGTTTACGGCGCTCGGGGTGACTCGGATGCTCGAAGCCGTCAAGCTTGTGGATCGCAGCATCCGTTTTTATCAGGCGTCAACAAGCGAAATGTTTGGCATGGCCCCGCACTCGCCGCAGACCCTTACCACCCCGCTTCACCCGCGCAGCCCCTACGGGGTGGCGAAAGTCTATGGACACTGGATCACCATTAATTACCGCGAGAGCTATAAGATCTATGCGGTTTCCGGGATTTTGTTTAACCACGAATCCCCGCGGCGGGGCAAGGAATTTATTACCCGAAAAATTACGGACGCGGTCGCGCGTATCAAGCTCGGACGGCAAAAGGAGCTTCGCCTGGGGAACCTGGAGGCCAAGCGCGACTGGGGATTTGCGGGAGATTATGTCCGGGCCATGTGGATGATGCTCCAGAAGCCAAGGCCCGAGGACTATATTGTGGCCACCGGCGAGTCCCATTCGGTGCGGGAGTTTGCCCAGATTGCGTTTCGTCATGTGGGCCTTGATTGGAAAAAATACGTGGTTGTGGACCCCTCCTTCTACCGTCCGGCCGAAGTCCATACTCTCTGCGGGGATCCCTCCAAAGCAAAACGCAAATTGAAGTGGAACCCCAAGGTCAGTTTCCGGGAGCTTGTGAGCATGATGGTGGATGCTGACTTAGAGCTTTTGTCGAAGCCTTAAGCCGCGGTGTTTTTTTCCTTTTCGAAATAGGGAGCTCACGTGAAACGGGTCCTCATCACCGGAGCCGCCGGGTTTAGCGGCCGTTATCTTCTCCGTCATCTGAAACGCCGCGGTTTTCAGGTTCTCGGAACCTATCACAGCCGTCTTCCTCCGAAAACCGCTCGCGAAGACTTTGAAGCTCTGGACATCATGCGTTTTGAAAAGGTTGCGGCTCTTTTAGCACGTTTCCGGCCCGACGGGGTCGTACATCTGGCGGCCCAAAGCGTCCCGAGCCGTTCCTGGATCGAGCCGGAAGAGACTTTCCGGATCAATACGGCCGGAACGGTGAATCTCCTGAATGCCGTTCTTCACGCGGCGCCCCGGGCAACGTTCGTTTTCCCGTCTACAAGCTATGCCTACGGCTATTCCTTTCGTTCGGGTTCCGGTTGCGCGCGGGAACGCGATTTGCTTTGGCCGGA
>JAHFHI010000007.1 GCA_023246995.1 Candidatus Omnitrophota bacterium | reverse complement strand
AGGACGGAAATTTACTCCACCGAAAAGCGTTTCCGGGAACTTGTCGCGGCCGCGGATGCGATGCGTCAAAAATTCGGGGATGCTGACTTTTTGGCTCTCGGCGCGAGCGGCGAATGGCTTGTCCGGACTCTGGAATTACTTTATCCCTCCGGCGCTCCGAGGGATTCGGCCGGATATCCCTACCGATACCTGGCGTTTTCCGGAGGCGCCACGCTCGGGCTTTCGCGGATAAGCCCGGAAGCCAAAACTGGTTATTTGGCCTATCTTCAAAAAAAGAACGTGACCCCGGGGGATATTTTAAACCGTCCGGGCGCGACGGTGCTTGTGGATACGGTCAAAAGCGGGGGAAGCCTTGATGTTTTTTTGGAAGATTTTCTCGAGGGCATGACCCGCGAGGCCGGGCTGTCTCCCGAAGATTTGAAAAGCAAGCTGATCCCTTATGTGATCACCCAAGCCGGGCCGATGGAGGACGCACCGTACCGGGTTTGGCAAAGTTATCAAAGCAAAGGCTACCATCTGGAACGCGGCGAGTTCTACGGGCAGTTTTATAAAAGCCTGGTGGACTCCGAGAATGTTTTCGCGGACCGCTGGATTCCCTTTTTCCCTCCGTCTGAATGGGCCAAGGGCGGGCCCGAAAGCGAAGCCCCTCCCCGGAACGCGGCGCTTATGCATTTCGGGCTTATAGATTATCTGGACCGCACCAACCGGCTTCCGGTCCGTTCGGAAGTGCGCGGGAAGGCGGCGCTTGAACCTCGGGAACGCGCCTTTAAAGTCGCGCTCCTCGCGCTCCTTTATGGGGCCGGCCTCCAACAGGATGGTCTTGAAATTCTTCTCGATCACCGGGGCCCGCTCGACCTGGTTTTTTTGGCGGGGTTTCCGGAAACCCGGCAACTCATCGCTCAAAAAACCGGTATTGAACCGGCCAATGCCGCCAAGCTTATGCAGGCCGTGAACCGGTACGTGACCGCGGACCCCGAAGCCAGGCTTCATGTCAATGCCATCGTGAGGATGGCGCAGGCCAAAGGCATTGATTATCAAAAACCAAAGGCGGAACTCAAAGCGCTTTTGCCGCCCATGCCGGGCATGAGCCGTGAGCAGATTGAAAAAGTTGCCGTCAAATGGGGCGTTCGTGCCAATGCCGCGCCCTCCTGGGAAGACCCAAGGGTTCTCAGAATTTCCGGGCTGTTTGAGAAAGTTGAGGCGGCTCACGAAGACCTCCAAAATCTTTTTGCGGAGCTGATGCCGGGAGCTATTCATAAAGGAGAAAAAGGGAAGGCCGAAGGTGTTCTTTATTATGTGCCGGTCCTGCTCTCGCGATTGGCCCGAAACCTGGCGTCACTCCTGGCCGTGCTCCAAACCCGGTTCGGCAACAAAACCGGGTTTCAGGCCGGGGGCTTTGACAATGAAAGTTTCGAGCAGATCAAAAGCGCGTTTTCAAAGCTTGAGAAAAACAACATGGACTACATTGCCGGCGCGGATAATCCGGATCCCGAGACGGCACGAAATTTTAAGTTAAGCGTTTTTGAGACTTATGACACGCTCGGCCAAATCATGCAAAGCGATCCGGCCTTTGAAATCCCGGAATTTACGGGGCTTCAGAGAAAGCTCGCGGAAGTCATTGGGGCGCTTGTCCGGCAGGCTGATTCCAAAAAATCCGTGAGGGCTGCCCGCTCCGAAGTCCGGAGTCTTCAAGCGGCATCCGATACTTTCAGGCAGGGCGCCGAGGCTAACCGCAATTATCCGGACTTTATCAGGCCCGGTGGAAATTTAGGGAGTCTCATCCTTCTAAACGGCGATGACAACCCCTCGCGGCGTGTGGTGGTGGTTGCGGATATGCACGAGACCGGAAACTTTCCCGGGAAATCGTCGGGCGGGATCGTCATTGAACGGGTTTTACGCGAAGACCGTCTGCGCCGCAGTCTCTCGAAAAAGACCGGAGACCTCATTTTTCTCGGAGATGTGGTTCACACAGAGCACGGAGACATGCCCGAAGATTTGTACGCGCTCTCCATGCGCCCGGCGGAAAAAATCGCGGGCCTGCAGGCGGCCTATCCCAACCGCGTTCACTTTTTGGGCGGAACTCATGAGATCGGGATGCTCGGCGGACATACGCTTGGAAAAGGCGGCGTGGGCCAGACCATGACCTTTCTTAGTTCGCTTTCGCTCCTGGATCCGGATCCGGCGAATGTTCAGACATTTGTCCGGGACATGGCCGGGTATCTGGATTCCCTTCCGGTAACGGCTTTTGTGAGAGTCAAAGACGGTTTTGTGTTTCTCGCGCACTCGGCGCCTTCTTATATGGAAGGGGAATATCCGGGCGGGCTTGCGGGTCAGGCCGACGTCGCGTCCTATTTTGAGCGCGGAGGCAAAACCATTGACAACAAACTGCTTTTCGGAACCCACGGAGTTTTGCAGAACCGAAACTACGATCCGCAAAGGATCGAGCGCTTTCATAAAATCGTGGGAGACGGCATGCCGGTCCTGACCATCGTGGGGCACACGCACCCGAATGCCAACATGTCGCAGAAGTATCACTTTGAGATTCTCGAGCCCGAGAAGCTCGGGACCGTTCCGGGGCATGATTTCTTTCTTTTGTCTTCTGAAGGCGGGGCTCACATCGTGCTCGACACCCGAAAAACCGTAGCCGAGATTGCTTCGGCGCTGCGCCAAAAAGATCCCAAGGTTTTCAGGCAGGCAAACATGATCGCCCGCTCGGAAGTCCGGGCGCAATCCGCGGCGGATGAGGAAAAGCGGCTTTTGGCCGCGCTTGGCCCCATGATCCAGCACCTTTCTTCCCAGAAGCGATTAGGCGGGGAAGTCCGCGGCCGCGAAGAAGTGACGAAAAAAGTGTATGCCGCCTTGGACCTAAACGCGCCGGTGCCGGACCTTCGAACGCCCAGTATGGGCATTGCCATCATGCGCCTCCAAGTCGCGCTCGAAAGCGAAAAAGATTTAGTCGAGGAAGCTCTTAAAGTGCTTCGGGAAATTCCGGACCTGCCAGCGGACTTAAAGGAGCGATATTTCGGCGCTGCCTCCGGGTCGGTCTTCAGCCGCTACGCCGCCGGGCTTAGCCCAATGCCCGAAGACAGTCAACCTCCCGAAGAAACGACCGCTAATTTCAAGAAAAAGGAACCTCAAGAGGCACCGCCCGCGGCTCCAGGGAAAACTCCTGAAGTACGCTCTGAAGTGCGGATGGAGCAGGAACAAACTCAAGCGGCGGCAAAGGATGCCCAAACATTGATTGCGGAATGGAACCTTGCCGACCCGGCGCAAAAAACCCAGTGGCTAAGCCGGGAAGGTTTTCAGGCCCGAAAGCTTGAAGCCGCATCCGCGGCTGATCTGCACGACTGGCTCCTCTACGCGCTTTTGGATTTTGATTTTGTCCTGCGCCGCAGGGTTGTGGAAATTAACAACTTCAAATCAATGGCGCTTCAGATACCTTTGGATGTTTTGCTTGAGCATCTTGGGACGCCGTGGATCAGTCTTGAAAAGTATGGTCTCCCGCAAGCCCCCGAGGGAATGCAGTTTTCCGAAAGACACGCGATTAAAAATAAGCGGCTTGCCCTTTTAATCCTTCTGGTGGACAAGGCGACCCATGAACCCGACTTGCCCGCGTCGCTGCTTGACGGAAGCTTCGCCATCCCGCCTTATGATGCCTATATTTTGAGCCTGCGGGAGATTCTGCGCCGGGAGATGGAAGAAGAAGCCGCGAAATGGAGCCCGGCGCGAGAGGAAAAAATTCGCAGGCTGATCGAAGAGGCCGCCCAAGACCCCGAGGGCATGCTGGCCGCGCGCGCGCCGATGTCTTTCGGCGAGTCCTTGATTCGCGAAACGGCCCGCTATTTATGGAAAGACATGGTGCTCGGGCAGAAAGACCCCTACGAATGGTTCCATGCGGATTATTTTGGGAGTCTCATGCATGCCGTAAGGGTTCCGGCCTTTGTGGCCATCATGGACCGCCTTGCAACGGCGATCCGGGAAGAAAAAGACAGCAGAGAAAAATCCGGGCCTAAGACCACGCTGCCCGTCCGTTCGGAAGTGCGGATGGATCAGGCAAAAGAACCGGAGCTCGGACCCAAGAGGCTTGAAAATCTTCGCATTCTCCAAACGGCGATAGCGGGGTTAGCTCCCGGGGAAACCGCGAATGTGGAAACTCTGATCCAAAAGACCGGGCTCTCAAGAGATCAAATTTACAGCCTCGGCCGGGAGCGCCTCGAAACGGCCGGCGTGGTGCTCTATGACCCGCTCCAGAAATCAAGGGACAACTACACGGCGCTGACCGCGGGAAATTACCGCAAACGCCTTGCGGATGTCACTCAAGCGCTTGATTGGATCAGGCAAAACAAGCCCAAGGAGGAAATTGATTTCCGGTTTCTTAGCCAGACCATGCAGGCGCTCGGCTTTGAGACTGTGGAACCCAATACTCTTTGGCGATGGGCCGATGAACATGCCGGGGATCCTGAAATTCAACAGATTCGCCAGGAGATGGAGCGCACCTCCCGGTTTGAACGCTTAAAAAAACTAGTCGAGGAGACGCCCGCCGCGCAGTTGACCGAGGCCTACGTGCGGACCGAACTCGGAATCAAACAGGCCGCATGGAGCAATTATAAGAAGCGCAATCCCGATCTTTTAAAACCCTACCTTGAGAAAATCCGGGAAGCGGTCCGGCAGGCCAAGGCGGAGGGCGCCCAGGAAAAGCCCGCCCGGCGCCCGAAGGTTTCAAAAGATCCAACGGCTGCTCCTGAAGAAATAAAAGCGGCGGCGCCGGAACTTTCGCAGCCGGAGGCCGTAACACCGGAAAAAATAGCAGAGCCTGTTGAACCCCCCGAAATGCAAGCGCCTAAAATGCCCGAACCGGCCGAGTTTAAGCCGGCGGAGGCTGTGGGAGTCGAGGCGGAAACGCCCGTGACGGAGAAAGCCCCGGAATCCCCCGGAGTTTCAGCAGACCCTGAAATTCAGCCTGCGCCAAAGCCTGTTTCAAAGGCCGAGCGCCTCGAAATGCTGCGGCAGGCGGGATGGCGAAGGATTCAAGCCAAGTTTGAGCCGCTGATCAAGCAGCAGCGTGAAAGCATGCTGATCCGCGCGCGTCAGGGCAGCCCTCTTTTTGTGGAATCAGCCAAAAAAATGACCGAGGAGTTCCGGCAGCTCCAAAAAGAAGCCGCCAGACAGAATCAGCCCATTGACCGCGCGATGATCCAATCGGCGCTTGATGCCTTGAAAGAGGCCGCCCGGACCTATGAGCAATCCAAAATCCTCGGCATTGATCTACAATCAAGCATTCAGGCCTATGAAGTCGCTCTTTCGAACCTTTTAACCGCCGCCCGTTCGGAAGTGCGCAGCCCCGGGGAAACGCTTGAGCGGGCCTATGAAGTGCTAAAAGAAGTCCCGGCCGTTCGGGATGTGCGAGGTTTCGGAATCGACGACCTGAAGTTTTCAAAAGAGTTAGCCGGGCAAATTATTCGATTGCCGATTCAAAATGTTCTGGTCGTCGGGAGCGGGCTTCGAAAGCTTCCTTTTCTGCTCGCGCTCACGGGCAAGGAAGTGACTTTTATGGATTGGCAGCCTTCGCAAATTGACGCGGCCAGGAAGGATTGGGGGATGCTGAATCAGGAGCTCCTTCAAGCCGGCCTTCCGGGGCTCGCGCCCGGTTCGGAAATAAAAACCATTGAAAGTGAGTTCGGGGCTTTTGCCGCGGCCAAAAGCGATCTTGCCGGACGGGTGGACCTTGTCACGATGATGGATTTAGCCGGCGGCCAGGGGCCCGAGGGGGACCCTGAAGAATGGATGCGTAACATGCGGGCTCTTTTTTCAAAGCCCGAGGGGTACGCGGTGCTTGATCTTGGCCGCCCGTCCGTGCGGCGCGAATTTGAGAGAGCTTTTCCCCCCAAAACCACGGGGCTGCTCGAGAAGCAGCCCTTTCAGGGCGTGTACAATTTTGCCGCCGGAATTCCCGCGTCGAATTATTTTTACCGGATGATGCTGGCCGGTGAAAATGCCTCCGAAGAGGTTCGCCGGCAGGAGCGCCTTGAAGCCTTTTTGTCGGCCCATGCACCGCGTCCCGCGACAAATCTTGACGGGACCATTTACGTGCAAACCCCGGCGAGTGTCCTGCCGGTTGTCTTCGGGCAGCTGCGGGACCGTTTGGGTGATCTTGAAGGGAAAAACTATTTTTCTCTCGGCGCGGGAAGCGCTCTTGCCGATTCGCTTGCCGCCGCGCTGTATGGCATGAAAGTGACGGCCTCGGAAAAGGATCCCGGTCGTTCCCGGGAAGCCGAGGGGGTGCTCGAAGCCGCGGTGCGCGAGAAATTGGTGCCTGCGGGCGCGATTGACCTTCAGGGATCTCGCGACGCTTTTGACCTTTCATGGCGCGACGCGGATGTCGTGTACTTCTTTTACACGCAGACGGGCGGAAATGCCCAGGCACGCTATGCTTTCCGGGGCGATTTCGAGGCCAGGCTCAAAGAAAAAATAGCGGAAATGAAACCCGGAGCCAAGCTCGCCTTTCTTTTTACCGGCTCCCAGCTCATGGCCGAGCAGGATGATTATCCGGCAATCGAAGATCTCCCGCAGGAGGAGATTCCTATTTCGGACCAGATGACGGGTCTTTTTCTGAAACTTTACACCATTCCTGAAAAGCGCGCCGAACCCGCTGTTCGCTCGGAAGTCCGGGGGCTGGATTTGGCGTCTCTTGTGGGTGGAAAAATGCTGGCTGCGTTCCGCGAGCGAAACGGCGGAAAGGATCTTTATCCGGTGCGTGCGGCCAAGCTGGCGGGGGATACAGACCCGTTTCCGCTCGAGGCCGCGCTTCAGGGGCTTCAGCCGCGGGATTATGTGCTTCTTGCGCTCGAAGAAGACCAAGGCACAAATCGGGACTACCGGCTTGTGATCGATACGGCGCAGGACATTCGAGAACGAGGGTATATGGCCTGGGAAGGCGGCATTCCGCTCCGGGAGTTTGATTTTGTTTTCAATTTCACGGTGGATGCCGCGAACCGCTACATCTGGCTTGACCGGGTGTCGATTGTAAGCGCTCTGGAGTCCAAGGGGCTTGTCTCCGAAGTTTTTCAAAGATGGGCCGAAGCCTTGAGCTCGGTCAAGGAATACCGCGGCTGGACGGTCGGGGCCGGAATCGGAGAGCGCGGCAACAAAGAACCCGGGGCATTTTTGGTGCTTCCGCATTTGTTCGAAAAACATTTCGCGGCAAAGCCTATCGTGCAGGGCTCCATGATTTATGAGGGTAAAGTCCCGCGCTCGGAAGTGCGGGCCGTGGATTTAGAGGCACTCAAAACGCCTAAAATTCTGGAGGCCTTGAGAGGGCGGAATCCCGGAAAAGAAATCCCTCAATATCAGCTTTCGATTACATCCCGCCCGGGAGGCGCAAAGGCGGTCGCCCAAGCCCTTGAAAAAGCGCCGGGCGGGGAGTATGTGTTGCTTAGTCTGGAGGAAACGCTGGCTCCGGGGCGGACGCGTTATCAGCTTGTGAGCGACACGGCCCGGAAACTCTCTTTGGAAAGCAAAGAGCTTTTCAAAAAAGACCCGGGCCTCTGGACTTTTGATTTCCTCTTTCGCTTTGAAGTGCGCGAAGCCTGGAAGACGGTTCATATCGATACCATCACGATTGGGCCGGCCCTGAATGGCCAGGGCCTCGCTTCGGAAGCCTTCAAGGCTTTAAGAGAGATGCTGCAAGAGCGGGGTTACGCGGGGTGGAAGGTGGTTGCGGTGGCCGCGGAGGCTTACTACAAGGACCCCGGCGCGTTTCTTGTGATTCCGCATTTGATGGAAAAGGAGTTCGGCGCGGTTCAGGGCACCTGGCGTTCGTGGCAGGAGGAGGACACTTATGTCGGAGCCGTGCCGCCCCAGCGCTCGGAAGTGCGCGTCGATTTTTCGGATTCGCCGAATGCGCTTGAACGGATTCAAAAGGCAAAAGATGAAATCGATCATTTGCTCGATCGAAAGCCGTGGGCATCGCTCAACCGTGATGAAAAGGCACAGCTCCGCCGCGAACTGCATCAAGTTTATCAGAGTCAATTCGACGGGCTGATTATAAAACCGGGATATGTTCTTTCATGGAACGGTCTTGATTTTGCGATCCTTAAAAAAACCGATGAGGGTGAGAAAGTTGCCGGATTTTTTACGCTGAATTTTATGGAGCGCGGCGGGGGCCTCGGCGTGAACGCGACTCAGGATCTTGTCCCCTCGGAGCGTGACCCGGAACTCGGCAGCCGGTATCTTTCAGCGCTCGGGCGGACGCTTCAATCATGGATCCCGCTGATACTCCCGATCAGGAATTTTGCGACGCTGGCCGCTTTTGTCGCGATCGCTGATGGGATGCCGCTTTCGCGGGAGGAAAGGGGAAAGCTTCAGCGGGCCTTTCAGGATTTGAGGGGGCAATATGGGCTCGATCCGAGATCCCTGGCAACGGAAACCCAAGCATCCGGCCTTTCAAGATATTTGGCGGAAATTTTCCTGCAGCATCCTGATTTTATCCCGAATGAAGAAATGCTCAAGCAGACACTTTTGGGGCGCATTGCTCAGATGTTTGGAGAGGGCAGATTGCGGTTGGATCCCATGAGTGAATCGGGCACCCTTGAACTTTATCTCGACCGTCAGGATACAAGCGGAAAAGCGCCGGAAACTTTAAAACGCTCTGAAGTCCGGCGAGCGCTCGCGAATGGAAATTTTAACGCCATGGATCTGGCGGATTTCGGCGCCGGTAAAATCATCCGGGATCTAAACGTTTCAGGACTCGATCCCGAACGGGCCAGGCAGGAAAAATGGTTTCCCTCCGCGCGTCAAAACCTTTCGGTCTTTAAGGGTGTGGTCGGAGAAATCCTTCGCAGTGCCGTGCGTGCAGAATTGGCCGGGCTTCCGGACGCGCAGGCGGTGGCCGAGAGAATTTTTAATGACGGAGAGTTCTCCGCGGAAATGCTGGCGCCGAAGATTGAAAGCGTAAAACAGTGGGTCGAGGCCGAGGAAATTATTTTTCGCGTGCGTTCCGCGGCGGCCTTGAAGATGGCCGGGGGCAGCGTAGAAGATATTTCCCAAGGATTTAAATTAAGCCAAAAGACACTTTCCAATGCCGCTCGCATGCTGGACCCGGCCAACCGGAGCGTGCTTGAGGCCGCTTATTTTGAAAAGTTCGGAGAGCGCCTGAACCTTTCCGGTTCCGGGGGGCTCGCGCTCGGCTGGAATTTTCTGGAAAGCCACGCCGCGGATCCCCAAACCCGGAAAATGGTCGAACAGGCAGTTGCCCGGGGCGGCATGGTGATCGCGTTTCTGGCCGGGCAGGAGACCAGGCAAAGCGGAATGCGGGCGCTCCTCGGTCTTGGCGCACGCGCCCAGGGTTACAGCGAAACCAATCCCTTTTCTTTGCGGATCAAGGGCATCCAAAACCCGGTGATTGTTCTGGGGACCGGAACTCCGCTTGAAGAAAAACAGGTTTCAATCGAAGAAGTCGCCGGCGTGCTTGTGCCGCAGGCCCTCTATGAACAGGCCGGACTCGATCCCGTGACCTTGCTTCCCATGGTGGAACTGGTTCTTGCCGTGGATCGCTTGCGAAAACAGCTGGAATGGCACACCGGCATTGCCCTCCCGCATTTTACCGAAGGCGTTCTTAGTTCCGTCCTCGGCCTTCTGGATGAGTTGGCCCAGACGCAGGCCGCAAGCCAAATCGTGGCCCAAGCCGCGTAATTCTTCGAGTTTTTCTCCCTTTTTCCTTACTCGTGAGCTCGCCTCTATAGAGACTTCTTTCAGCGCGAAACGAACATAACTTACTTTTTGATAAAAAACATAGCACCCTCTTGTATTAAGTCATTCAGAGGATATCCTTATAAAAGAGCTTAAAAAAATTAATCTAAGGAGAAAAAAATGACTCTATTAGTAACCTTCCGCGGTAATAAATGCCTTTCTATGGTCATGGCTTTATTGTTTATTTTTAATTTCGGGCCTATTGCCCCGCAGTCGGTCTGGGCTGTGTCCATTGACACGTTCGATGACGGCACGACCACACCCACCGTTGATTTCTCCCAAGATCCCGAAAACCCAGACGAACCGGCCGCTGAAGCAGAAAATACTGGAGAGACAACAGCGCCCGAGGGAGATCCCGCCCTTCCTTCTTCTTTAGAATTTTTAAGTACTGCGGCTGGCGTTATTGGCCCCGCCACGCAGGAAACCAGCGGGACTGAAGTGACAACCGCCACTGGCGAAACCATTACCGTTAGCTCAGCCACTACTTCGGGGTCTGCTGATTCAGATTCTCCCGGAACTGGTACTGAAAATACTAACACTACGAATGCCGACAATGACGATTTTGATTCAACAGAAACGACATATGATGAGGATGGGAACATCGTCATTGAGACGGTGCCATCTAGCACGCTTGATGATGCCTTTTACGTCCCCGGAGAGGGATTAGCCTACACTGACTTTGAAGAAAATGCCGAGAATCCAGACGACTTCGACGGCGGCTTTATAGAAGGCTACACCTATTCAGATAGTGAAGATCAAGATGATGACATTGATGATCGCGATGCTGAAAATTGGGACGACTGGGATGAGTGGGAATACACGTCTTTTGAGAATCCGCCGGAAAGAATCCCGAGTTTTGAGCTTCGGGGTTCTTCTCTTCGCGCACGAAACGTAACACTCCCCTCGTTGACCTCGACCAATGCTGGGCTAAGGGCACGCACTACGGCCTATAACACTTATTACCGAGCGGGCACCGAATCTTTGGCAAGTACTACGGGAACCGATGCTGCAACGAATCGGGCTAACGAAACCGCAAATCGCGAAAAGGTGCTGGCAAGGCTTCGGCAATTCAAACAGGACCTTGAACAGATGAACACCGAGTTGGTGCGATACTTTGACCATCTCCTGCCATTAGTTCTGCAGGATATCGATAATGGAGCAGACGTAACTGCTAAGCGGAATTTACTAATAAATTTAACTCAGGCACGACTTTGGATCAAGGGTCCGGCTGAATTTTTGAACCTAGGCACTGCCCCGCCGACTTGGAAAGCTGGATATGAAAATCTTGCTAGAGCACTCGGTGCGGTCGCGGTTGGACACACGGAAGCATCAGGTGTAACCCTAAGCCAATGGGCCGCGAATTATTTTATTTCAGGAACGATGGGGCTGTGGGTTCCCTACCCCCCAACCATAGGAAGAAATGCTACCACCGGATGGGTAGGAATCACCGCCAATCGCCGCAACAATGGCTGGCTTGGCTTTGCGCTAGAGGCTGAAGCTAAATTAGGAGAAGCCAATCAGGCTTTAGGCAATGCTGATCAGATATGGAATGGAAATTCGCACACCGGGGCCTTCAGAATCGGCTTGGCTGAAAGCTGGTACGCTTTAAACAGAAACGGCGCTGGGCTAGTACCTCAAGGGGCAAAACAAATTATCAATACCACTATTAGACAGATGCATACCGATAGCATTGCTCCTCCCTCTCCAGAACCGCCGCCCGCTGAAGCGCCTGCCATGCCATCTACGCAGCAGCCTCCGGCGACGGAACCACAAACACCGCCTGCTCCTGCAGTGCTCGCTGCCCGTCTTTATGCTGCACTTACCCCTGGCCGCTCCAACTGGGATGTCAACACACCTGCATTCACTATTTCGAATCATGTGGTAAGCGCCGAAAACCCGGTTGTGGATCCGGCTACGTGCACCCCGGCAAACCCTTCGTGCACGCCTCTTCCAGCAGGTTCCCGGGTTATTCTGAATACATTCAGAGAGGACCTCTCTCAAGTTTTTCCCGCCAGCAGCACAATACCTGCTTTATCGAGCATGTCGGTTCCCACAACCGACCGAATCACCAAGATTGACGGCCGGATTTCCCATAACATCGGAGATCAAAGCTGGCGATATGTTACTTACTGGCCGAGCTTAGACCCCGATAAAGGCCGGCTCATGACCTTCACAATTAGAAACCCGAACTCAAACTCTCCGCGTACAGTGACCCGGCAAATAAGAATTGCATATTATCAATGGGAAGAGATCCGTTGTTGGGGCTCATGTAGCCCAGCCGGCAGAGGTTATGAAGACTATACGGTGGATGGTCAAATCGTCGCGAGTGCACCTGCTACGAGTACCGAATCTTCGACTACGGTTGTCTCGGCCGAAGCAGAGGGCGATGAACCCGAAGCCGTTTCTGAAGATCATGCGGAAACATCCTCCGCAGTGGATGGCGAAACCGGCGGGGACGAATCATCAGATGAATCCGGTACTCCCGAATCTGGTTCAGAGTCAGTCGAAACAACTTATGCCGACGAAGAAACGGTGACCATTGATATCGCAGATGAAGAGGCCTGGGAAGCGCCCACCGTAGAAGAAAATGACAGCTCTAATTTGCCAGAGAACTATGCGCTAGCCGGGCCGTTTACTGAAGATCTTATAAGCGACGTCTATCCTCCGGACGGATACTTTCTTGATGCGGATGGCGAAACGGATAACGATTATGACAATGACGGGATTGCTGATAACGATGCGGAAGGGGATGATATTGATGATCTGGAAAGTTTAGAGTTTGAAATGCCTGAAGAATTGGACGAAAATAAATTTGAGTTGGTATTGCATACAACAACTCCTAATTTCAGGCTTAGGGCATCAAACCTGGGAGCTCCAGCCAAGTCAGTTCCCCCATTGCTAGCGGAAACTCATCCCCAATATTTTCCTCAATATGTTCTAAGAGAGAACCAACGAGCATTCAACGCCTACTTTGGTGGAAATCGATTAGAATCTACCGGAGCGAATACAACAAACTGGGCGACATACGAACCCGCCGAACAGCGCAATCGCACTTCAGTCCTCACAAAACTGCGCGAGTTCCGCCAGGATCTTGAAGAAATGGATACGGAATTGGTCAATTACTCCAACCGGCTAGTCGAGATTATCATGGCCGCCATCAATGGCAGCCAACCTATTCCCGAGGGGGCTCGAGAATCGCTTCAAACACTTACTATGGC
>JAHFHI010000196.1 GCA_023246995.1 Candidatus Omnitrophota bacterium | reverse complement strand
CCATGCTCGTCAAAAACCGGGGCCAGGTCCGCGCCGATAAAGTAGTAAAAATCTTCGGGGCTCATGGCTTTGGCTACGAAGGCTTCGCGCTTGCTGCGCTCTTTTTCTGTTTCAAACGTTGTTTTCCTGTTCTCCGGAAGCTCAATCCATTCCCAAATTCCCAGCTGGAACGTCCCCGAAATCCGGCTTTTGTGCGCATACTCTTCATACGCTTTGGAAAGTCCGCGCAAGCGCTGAAGCTCGCCGGATTTAATAAAGTCCAAGTATTCCCGGATGCCGGGCGCGGCCGCCTCAAATTCCGTTTTTAGGTGTTCGGGCCAAAACTTCTTATCAGGCGCGCGGCGGATTTCCAGCGCCGCAGCGCCGGGGTTGGCGAATTGGCTTGAGCGGGGGTCCATAAAAATCATATAGCGGATCTGCTCCCCCGTACGATTTTGCAAAGCCGTGTTCAGCTCCCGCAGGGTTTTATAATCAGCAAGCTTAAGTGGCGCTTCGCCTTTCCAGATCCTTTGGGTTTCAGCATCACTGTACAAAGGCTCCGCCTTTTTTGAGGGCAACGCATCGGCTTTCGGAGCCGCAACTTCGACTTTGGGCATCTCTCGGGCTTTGTCTTCCGCAAGCGGCATTTTCGGCGTTTCCGGGGTTGGCACATGCGGAGTGACGGCCTCACTCGTATCACCCATTGTGGGCAATGTTCCGGAGGGTTTCCACTCACGCGCGACCGCAATAATCATCGTTAACGCAACCACAAAAGCGCTCACCCCCACCACCCTCTTCATCCAGGACGAGGTTGTGCTCATAAGGGCCGCGAATCTCTTCTCGATTCCAGTCAATTGATTCGTGATATCCCGCTCCTGCGCTTCGACTTTTGCCAGAACGTCCGGCCTGGCCAAAAGCGCGCCGAGCGCTTCATCCCTGCGCGCGCGGGCCTGCGGCAGAAAATCCGTTAAAAAATTCTGGATTTTGGCGCCCACAGCCGCCACATCCTGCTGCTTTAAATCCGGCCTTACGCTCTTTAAGTCCTGGAGAATCCCGGTAAGCCCGGGCTGAACAGAAACCGAAAAAAACTCATCCAAGGCCTGCTGAACCGTGCCTGCTTCGGCTTCCGTGAGCGGCTGCTGGGCCTGAACCATACCAAGCAGCCTCTTGGCAACATCCCCCTTATCCGCCGACCGCACTTCCGAGCGGCGAACACCGCTTGATTCAACAAAAATATTCACCTCTTCCAAGAAAGATTCACTATGCAGTTTTGAAAACTTAAGGACGCTACCTTCCCGGTGCACATCCTCGAAAGGTTGGCTTAACCGATCCAGATAGGCTTCCGCCAGCGCTTTGTCTACGTCGGGAAAACCGTTCGACTCGGCTGCGATATCCCGAAGCTCATTGACATATCCGGCCGCCTTCAACAAAAGGTCCACGTCCTCAAGAAGCCCTTTCAGTTTCTGTGCGTCATTGAGCCTTACGGCTTTCCCGATCAAAGTCGGTGCCGCCAGGGCGTACATTTTTAAAGGCTCCGGCAACCCCCACCCCCGGACAACCTCTTGTAATTCCTTAACTTTGGGAACCGCCTTCCGCATAATTTCCTCCGCGGTTATCGCCCGCACTTCCGAGCGGCGGAGTGAAGCGATTTTTTCAGCCGCCTCATCAAAATAATCGGCAAATCTGGATTGCGGGGTTCCGAGCCGCGTGCCTTCCGGAGACATGAGCCCAAAATGCCCCTCGCCGTCTACCCGCACCGGCTTGCCGTTGAAAAATAAAACGAATGGCTCGCCTTCGAAATCCTGATAAGTCTGCGCTTTCGCGCCGGGACTTTGACCTATCTGGGCCATCAGATCCCGGAATTGACTCTCCCTCGAGGCCGCGGGCTGGGCCTGGACCAATCCTTTGATGATTGCCCCCAAATCGGCGTGTTCGGTCATCAGGTAAAAACGGGCGGTTTCGGGGCTGATATCCGAAGCCATATTTTCAAAACGGTTCGCTGCGGTGGGCTGACGCGCGTAGGAGCGCTGCACCGAAAAATCGCCCTGCAGGGTCATGACATTGGTGTAAGTTTTGCTGTCCGGGATCTGCGGGATATGCGGCATTACCTGCAGAAATGAAATGTCACTATCCCGAAAGCGCTCGCCGAGCGGCCCGGCGTGAAACCCTCCGGTGATTAAAACCGCGCGCGATTCTCCGAGCTCCTCCATTTTTGAGATCATGTTCCCGAAAATAGCCTCGTCGCGCGCCCTTGCCCCGGCGTAAAAGGCCATCGCATCCTCAAAAACCTTGCCGGCCCGTTCGGCCCCCTTGCCGAGAGGCGTTAATCTTTCGCGCTCCCTGGGGTTGGCAATCGCCGCGAGTCGCTTAAATAGCGCGCCGGGGTTCATTTCATCTTGCCTTCGTAAAATTTCCTCATGCTGGGAACCGATCACTTCGAGCGCCAGCAACTTTCGAAGGAGCCCGTAGTCTTTGTAAATTCCGACAAGGCTTTTTTCATCTTCCCCGGGGGAAAGCTTTTCAAGGATCTGGTCGGTCAGGCGCGTGACTTCCGCCATCATCTCCATGGCATTGATCTCGCTTTGGATGATGAGCCTGCCCGCCAGCATCTTAAAATTCGGATAAGCGGTGAAATTAAAACCGAGCGGGGCGGCCTGATCGTAAAACTTCTCGAAAAATTGCCTCGGAGACTCCTCTTTGGAAAGCTTCGCCGGTTTGGACGGGTCCATGCTCTCGATCGCAAGGATCCATTCCGCAGCCATCTGTTTTTCTTTCATCCACTCAACAAGCGCTTTTTTCTCGGCGCGGATTTTTTCAGCGTTGAGCTTCTTTTCGATCTCCCGGAGTTTGGAAATCCGGACAAGCTGCGGCCACTCCACCTGGCTTGCCGCATCGGCCAGATCAAGCTCCAGAATCTCTCGAGCGGACGCGCCGAGCGCGTCGAGATGACGCATCAGTTCGGTGTGGCTGTCCTGGTAAAAAATCCATTCCCGGAAAAATTTCAAGAGTCTTTTATTAAAAATACGGGAGCCGAAGCTTAAAATTTGGGATTTGAGCGTCCCCAGAAAATCCTCGGCGCTTTCCTTTTCGGCCATAACCGCCCGGAAGGCTTCGAGATCTTCGCGGTAGAGCCCGGCATCCTCCACCCCGAAACCTTTGGCCGGGGTTTTGGTTTCCGACAAAAGTTCGTCGAGCAAAAAAAGTTCCGTCCCGCCGATCACGCCGTCTTTTGCCAGGCGCTCGGCAAGCGCCCGGTTAGGCTCTGAATCTTTGAAAAATTTAAGCAGTTCGGGTTCGATTTTTCCGATACCGCCTTCCAGAAAAACCAGGTTGAAACCATACTCTTTCTTCAGGTGTTTAAGAATTTTCTGGATGCTGATTTGGGCTTCGTAACTGCTGTGGGCGTCCTGGACATGAACAATCACCGGCGCCGCGCCCGGACCGCCTTCAAGATCGTCCGGCAGAAAACGATTTTCAATTTTGCCGATGCCTTCGGGGATTTCAATTTGCGCGGCTAGGGCCGGGATAAGAACTTCCTTGGCCGAGGAGGCCGCAGGCGCCGCAGAAACGGAATTGTTCATGACAAAGCTGGCACAAAGCAATGCCGCCATAAACCGCCGGTTCATCGGATGCGTCATGCCGGATTACCTTTAGTTTTGAATAGATGGAACTTTGGCATAGAAATGCTCGGTTAAAAGATACCTAATAGCGGCATCCTTGTCAAAAAATATTAATAAATGTTTTTATAAAGTACGCAAGTGTTATTAATTAAATGAGTTGTGCATTAAGTAGCCTTAAAAAATTTGAGTCCGCGCTCCTAGCGCTTGCATATCCAGAGAATTCGCCACCCCTTTTTACCATGTCTCTATCATTTTCCGAGATTCGTCCTTTTTAGGGATGCGCTATAATGC
>JAHFHI010000195.1 GCA_023246995.1 Candidatus Omnitrophota bacterium | reverse complement strand
CTTCCCGGCCTGCTTCCGGGTCTTCGGGTTATGGGGTTCCCCCCCAGCCCCAGAGTTCTTCCCAGCAGCCCTATGTTTCTCCGGCACCCCAGTCTTCCCCGCAGGAGCCTTCCCCGAGTTTTCAACCCGAAGACGACAACATTTTTGTCCAGGCTTGGGTGGACAAGGAGAGTGTTTATCCCAACGAGCAAATTCTTTTGAGTTTTTCGCTTTATACCCGCTATGACACCCGCTACGAAGGTTTTGAAAAGGAGCCCCAGGTGAGCGGATTCTGGATCGAGGAATTTCCCATGGAGCGGGAAGTTCGCCGCGAAACCGTAAGGGTTCGCGGGAAACGTTATGTCAAAGCCGAAGTCAAACAGACGGCTCTCTTTCCGACCGCTCCCGCCGAATACACGATTGATCCCGGGGTGATCAAGGTGTCGATCCGCCAGGAACCGGAAAACTCCAGCGTCTTCGACGAGTTTTTTAACGACAGTTTTTTTTCCGGGGGCGGTTTTTTCGCGCGCCGTGAAAACCGGCTTTTAAAACCGCCGCTCATTAAAATTCAGGTCAAGCCTTTTCCCGAAACCGGGAAACCCGCGAGTTTTCAGGGTGCCGTGGGAAGTTTTCGCATGTCGGCGGCGCTTGATAAACAGTCGGTCAAGCAAAACGAGCCCGTGATCATGAAGCTCGTGATCGAGGGCGAGGGCAATATCGAGACGCTTAATAAGCCGGCGGTTCCGGAGCTCTCGGATTTCAAGACTTATGATTCCGACACGTCTTCCCAGCTTTTTAAGACCGGGCACGTCATCGGAGGGCGCAAAACATTCGAGATTGTTTACATCCCTCTTAAATCCGGGGCCTTAAAAATCCCGGCCCTTGAATTCAGCTATTTTGATCCGCAGGCCCAGGTTTACAGAACGCTCAAAACGCAGGACTTCCAGCTTCAAGTCGCGCCTTCCGACAAGCCCTTCAAACTTCCGGAAAGTCTTACCCGCGAGGAAACCCTAAAAAAAGAGATTCGTCTTGAGGCTAAAGACATCCGCTTTATTGATGAAAAGGCCCCGGATTTTGCCGTCATGAATGCCCGCAGCCTTTTGCTGAAAGGGCTTTTGGGAGCGGACTTGGCGCTTACCCTCGCCCTGTTTGCAGGTTTTTTACGTGCGCGTCAGGAGAAAATTTACGCGCGCGATAGCGCCCTTAAACGCCGGAGATTTGCCCGTTCCACGGCCGAGTCCCGGATGAAGCGTTTAAAATCTCTTTCGCGCAAATCCGAGGACGGGGCCGCTTACTTTGAGGAAGCCGAAAAGATTCTGACCCAGTATTTATCCGACAAATTCAATACCTCCGCCTTCGGAATGACCCGGTTTGATCTGGAACGCCAGCTTGAAAAAGTTTTCGGCACCGAGGATTCTCTGCGGCGCGAAGTTGAAGAATTTTTCCGCCTTTGTGACGAATGCCGGTTTGCCCGCGTGCAGGTCCCCGGGGATTTAAAGGCAAGGGCCGTTCGGATCCTAAAAGACACCATGACCCGGGTAGAAAAATTACGGTTGTGAGAAACCAAACAGGGGAGCGCATGACCCTATTAAAAAGCCGGTTTTGCAAAGGGATGTTGGGCGTATTTTTATCTTTTGCCGCCGCCTCGGCTCTTTGGGCGTGGAGCGGGGAAGAGCAAAGCGTTTATGAAAAGGCTCACTTAAGCTACCGCGAGGGACGGTTTGAGGAAGCGGCCCGGGCTTATGAAACGCTCCGGCAAAAGCACCCTGACGCGGGCGTGCTGGCTTACAATCTGGGAAATACCTATTACCGGCAGGGCAAGCTCGGGGAAAGCATTCTCGCCTATGAACGGGCTCTTCTGCTCTCGCCGCGCGATCCCGATATCCGCCACAACCTTGAGCGTGCTAAAGAAGGCATTCAGTACCGCGTGCGCGACAACCGCAACTGGTATTTAAAGGCCGGGGCCTACGCGCTCAACTATTTCAGCGAGACCGAGACGACGCTTGCCTTGCTCGGGGTTTATTTCATCTTCATCACGGTTTTTACGGCCGTTGTTTTTTCAAGCCCAGGGATGCCCTGGGGGTGGAGGCGAAAGACCCTGCTTGGGACTCTCTTAATTCTCACGGTGCTATGGTCGGCTAAAGAGATTCAGCTCCGGTGGCTGCGGGATGCCGTGGTACTCGCCGAGGAGGCGCAGGTGCGCTACGGGCCTTCGGATTCCGACAAGGTGGCTTTCAGGCTCGGGGAAGGGTTGAAGGTTTATGTTGTCGACAAACGCCGGGACTGGAGCCGGGTGCTTCTAACTAACGGTGAAAGCGGATGGGTCGCGAACCATCAGATCGCGGAGGTCCTGGGATGATTCGCGCCAAAAGGCATGCGAGCCCTGACCCCAAAGGCCGGTTCGGAATTTTTGGGGGACGCTATGTGCCGGAAACCCTGATGAAGGCACTCGGGGATTTGACCCGCGCTTACGCCGGCCTGAAGCGCGACCGGCGCTTTCAGGAAGAACTCCGTTTTTATTGGGAGCGTTATGCCGGGCGGCCGACGCCCGTTTACGAAGCGCGCAATCTGACCCGCCATTTCGGGCGCGCGAGGATTTTTCTCAAGCGCGAAGACCTTTGTCACACCGGGGCGCATAAAATCAATAACACGATGGCGCAGGGGCTTTTGGCGGTCCGGCTCGGGAAAAAACGTATCGTGGCCGAGACCGGGGCCGGACAGCACGGCGTGGCCAGCGCGACGGCGGCCTGTGTGTTCGGGCTTAAGTGCGTAGTTTACATGGGCGAGGAAGACGTCAAGCGCCAGGCCCTGAATGTTTATAAGATGAAACTTCTCGGCGCGGAAGTGATCCCCGTGCACTCCGGGTCGCGGACTTTGAAAGACGCTACCAACGAGGCAATCCGCGATTGGGTGACGAACGTGGAGACGACGCATTATCTCCTCGGATCGGCCGTGGGGCCGCACCCCTATCCGATGATGGTGCGGGATTTTCAGTCCGTGATCGGCCGGGAAACGCGCGGTTTTTTTCTGCGTGAGGTAAAAAAGCTTCCGGATTATCTCGTGGCCTGCGTCGGCGGAGGGAGCAATTCGATAGGTTTTTTTCACCCTTTTTTAAAGGATCGGCGCGTGAAGATTTTCGGCATTGAGGCCGCCGGCGAAGGGCTCGGCACGCCCCGCCACGCCGCGTCCTTGAGCAAAGGCAGCCCCGGCATTCTCCACGGCATGAAGAGTTATCTTCTTCAGGACCGCGAAGGCCAGGTCCGGCTCGCGCATTCGATTTCAGCCGGTTTGGATTATCCTTCGGTTGGGCCCGAGCATTCGCATCTCAAAGTGACCGGGAGGGTCGAATACCGCGCGGCCACAGATGCCGAAGCGCTTGAGGGGTTCGGGCTTCTCACCCGATCTGAAGGCATTATGCCCGCTCTTGAGCCCGCGCACGCGGTTGGGTTTTTAAAGCACCTGATGCCCCAAACACGGAAAAACCAGATTTTGGCGCTTTGCCTTTCGGGGCGGGGCGACAAGGATATCGATACGGTCAAACGTTATCTTTAAAAGATGAACCCAAAAACCGAAAATCGCTTGATACTCAAAATCGCACAGGAACGTAAAAAAAGAAAAAAACTTTTTTGCGCGTTCCTCACGCTCGGATTTCCGAACCTCGCGGCGACGGCGCGGCTGATCACGGAATTCGAAAGGGCGGGGGTGGACATCATCGAACTCGGGTTTCCCTTTTCGGATCCTCTGGCGGATGGCCCGACGATTCAATACGCTTCCGAACAGGCCCTGAAAAAAGGGGTGCGCATGAGAGACGCTTTTAATCTGATCCGGATTTTAAGAAAACAGGGCTTGAAGGTGCCGGTTCTTTTCTTCGGTTACTTAAATCCGATCTTGCGCCACGGCCTCGCGGCTTTTGCGCGGGATGCTCGCAGC
>JAHFHI010000194.1 GCA_023246995.1 Candidatus Omnitrophota bacterium | reverse complement strand
TGTAAGTCAAAAGAAAACTGGCGTGCAGGCCCGCCGTTTGCGGATCCGGGTTGAGGAGGTCAAAGCTTTTCAGGTTCTGGCGGGTCAGGCGGTTAAAAACATCAAGGGCTTCATCGCGCGTCTTTTTCTTGGAGGCCGCGCCGAGCGCGAGATTCAAGACCTCGGGCTCGATTTTGTTGTCATAAAGAATTTTGGCAAGCGAGGTGATGCGCCCTGAATCATCGGCATCGGCGAAACGGAGCTGCTGTCCGTAGAAGCGCCCGGCCATTTCCCGGATTTCCAGTTTAAGGCGGATAAAGCGGACGACATCGTCGAGTTTCGTGATGCCCATCTTCCGGGCCGCGGAAATCTCGGTAAAAATATCGATATAATGAAAATCACGCATGCCGATCGCGGCATTGGCGGCAAGCCCGCTTTTGCGAAGCGGCCTTTCATCAAGCAAAACCGGGCGCTCCTTGTCCCGGATCGGAAGCGGCGGGCCGTTTGAGGCCCAGGGCGCCAAACGGTTCCAGACTTCATAGGCAAACCCATCACGGTGCTCCACAACCTCGCCTTTCAGCCGGTCCAGGTAATTGCCCTGCCCCACGGCCACCACGCGGTCGAGGACTTTAAAGAGGACCTTGTCCTGCATGGTGCGCACATCGATATCGAGCACTTCCCCGAGACTTCCGGTTTTCATGCGTTTCAGAAAATCGTCGATCAAAAACGTGCCGAGCTCGGGGCGGTATTTTTCTTCAAAGACTCCGGCATCTAAAACCGCCTTAAAACGGTCAATGTCCGCTTCCATGTCGGCGGGTGTTCCGATCATGTCCGCGATGGACTCCGGGTAACGCTTGGGCCAGAGTTCCGGATGATACAGGCGGTACACCAGAAACGCGTTGGCCAGCTTGGTGGCGTAAAACTGATCCGGATTTTTGGTCGCGGCCTTGGAAGCCAGTTCGTCGATCCGGATCGACGGATCGAAATTGAGCAGGAGATCGAGATTGGTTTGAGGCCCCTTCGCGCCGGGACCGATCCAGGTGATTCGCTGGGACTGGTAATGAAACGCGAGATAACTTTGCGGGTCGCTTAGCTTGGGCTCGGCCGGCGCGGGTTTAAAAGGGAGCGAAAAAGCAATGCCCGGCAGTTTTGCCTGAATGAGCGCGGCATACTGGGTCTGAATGTCGTTTAACTGGGCCTGATTTCCTTCGAGCAGATGGCGCAGCGGATAATGCGGGCCAAGCGGCGGCACATAGGAGCTCTCGGGAATAAGCAGCGAAACCACGCGGTTGGGGCCGTAGCGCTTGTATTCGAGATCGCCCAGGTTGAAAGGCCCGCCGAGTTCATGAACTCGCCACAAAAAATACCAATACGTGGAATAGCCGTTAGGAAAGGGCGAAGGCGGAACCGGCACCTTTTCAAAGGCTTTGTTGAAATCAAAGGGTTTGCGGGGATCCTGCTGGCCCGGAACTTGCATAAAATCTTTCGGGCCCGGCGGAAGCCAGGGGCCTTCCTGGGATTTTAAAATCAGCGCGCTGTTTTGGGGCTCGAGCAGCATGGTCTCAAAAAACCAGCCGCGCGCGGTCGGCGTGATCAGATTCCCCTGGGCAAAAAACTGCCGCTTAGCAAGATACCAGGGCTCGTTAGCCGCAAGCAAGACCCGGTCGGCCATGACATCCCGTTCGAGTTCGATCGCGCCGAAAAGCACCTGCTTTAAGGAAACCGGCAGTCCCCGCTTTTTCCAAAGCGCTTCATGCCGCGCCCAAATTTCATCCGAGAAGGGATGAACCGCCATCATGGACGCGGCCGCCTGCCAGCGGTAAGGAAGAAAGCTTTTATCGCTCCGCACACCCAGCTCACGGATTAAATTGAGCTCAAAGGGAATCACGTACTGGCGCAGGTTATCGACAAAAAGCGCGGCTTCCGCGCCCTGCTTGTTTTGCTGAATGAGAATCGGTTTTAGAAATACGTACCAGTCAAGCGCGGAAAGATAATCCGGGTCGTCCACGGGCTGGCCCCAGCTTTTGACAAGCGTTTTAATGGGTTCTTCCAGGTGAATTTTAAACTCCCTGCGGTAAGAAGGCGGCAGGTCGTTTAATTTTACGTGAGGCATCTTGAACTCATCGGGCGTGCGCGCGTCTTCAATCTGTTTGGTGCGCTCATCCCGGGCCATCATATCCCCCATCTGCTCGTCGGTGAGTTCATCGGTGAGCTTCCCGAGGACCGCTCCGTTTAGCCCCAGATTGCGCAAAGGTTTCAGGCCTTTCCAGATTTCCTGCGTTCGCCGGTCCCTCGGATCGGGTTCCGGGGTTTTCTGAAGCGCGCCGATCACCTCCGCCCAGGACGGCGGATTTTCACGGACCTCGATTTTCTTGCCCGCCGGGCTCGCGAAATAAAAAGCCGGGGCTTTTTTCTCCGGGGCCCGGAGCGCGTCAAAAACCACGGGAATATCAAGGTCGTGCTTCATGATATGGCGGTCAAGCTCATCGCGATTGACGCCTTGTCCGGGCTGGACCACGATCACCTGAAGCCCGAGCTTACCAAGACTCCGCCACTGTTCCTTGAGGCTTTTTACGGCTTCCAAAGTCTTGCGGTCAAACAGCGAGCCGTAAATCACGAGCGCCGGACGCTCCCGGTTCAGATCGGCAAAAGAAATTTTTTCATCTTTCAAATCGAAACCAAACAGGCCGCGTGGATCGAGCTTCACGTTCAACCCCTCGAATGAAAGCATGGGTTCACCGGGGATTCCGAGAACCGCGGCCGGAGGATAAAGCGCCTCTTCTTTGGGCTCGGGCGGAATCGGCGGCGCCTCGGGCTCGGCTTTTTTCTTGGGAGCCTCGGCTTTAGGTTCTGCCTTTTTCAGCTCCTCGCCCTTTTTGACTTCCGCGGCCTTGGGCTCTTCAGCCTTCTTGGCCGCGACAGGCGCCGGAGCCGGTTTCTTTTTTTCAAGCTCCGAGGGCGGCATAAAGGTCAAAAGAAAAACCATCAAAGCCACGCCGCCGACAATCGTCCCGGCGAGCAAAAATCTTTTGAGCGTGGTTCCGGCAATTGCGCGCCTCTCGGCTGCGGGCTCTTTGGGCTGGGGGATCTCAAAATCCCGGACCGGAACCTGTTCCGGGTGTGCCCTGGCCCAGCGCGTCAGAAGCGCTCGATCCTCATTTAAAGCCGCCAAAACTTTCTCAAGAAACGGGATCGCGCTTTTGGGCAGGGCCTGCGCCCGGCCCTTCTCGGCAACATGAATCTGATGCTTGATGATCTCGGCCTTTCGGTCAAGGTCCACACGAAGATATTTGGGCCGGTCGGTGTTGGCAAGCTCCGGATCCTTGACCGGGCTTTTCTCAAACAGAGCCTCGAGCCTGGCCAGCGCTTCGGCTTCGCCGTTGATCGCGGCCGAGCGGCCGTCTACGCTTGCGAGTTTGGCTTTGATTTCCTCAAGCGCGTGAAGCGTCCATTCCTTGGTGTCGTTTTCCAGCTCCCCGGTCACGGCTTTGGCCTTGTCCACGCGCGCGGCAAAAACCTCGTCATAATTCAGGCGCAGGAGACCTATCAATTCGGCGTCATAAGATTTTCCCTCCGGGGCGCGGTAAAGCTCCAGAACATTGCGAACCCATTCAAGCTGCGCGCGCAGACCCGGCAGATTCTCCTGTTCTTCCTCAAGGCTTTGGCGGAGGCTAAAAAGAAGGGTCCCGGCATCGCGGATATTTTCAATGCCCGGAAGCGGCTCTTCCCCGGACTGCCAAGTCTGGGCGAGTTCCCCCAAGACCTCCTGCAGAGCTTCGAGCTGGCCCGGATGGTTTCTTTTGACGCGTTCTTCAAGCCCTTTTAGAAATCGTTCCATGCGCCGCCGCTCCCGGTCTTCCGGTTCTCCGGGTTTGAGCGCCCGGACTTCGGAACGGGGCCCAGCCGCGTAAAAAATCTCCTGAACCAAATCCCCTTTGGCGTTGAAATAATATT
>JAHFHI010000006.1 GCA_023246995.1 Candidatus Omnitrophota bacterium | reverse complement strand
GCCGGGAAGAAGATATTCTGCCTTTTGTTTTTAAACTCGGCTTAAAGGACCCCCCGAACCCGGCAAAGACCGGAGGGATGGACGTGGCGACCTTTCAAAGAGTCATGGGGGAACGAGGGGCTAAGACCGAAGAACTCAAACTCCCGGTTTTTGTCGACGATACCGGCCGGCCGATCCAGCCGTTTAAATTTTTCCTGAAACAGGAGCGAGGGGACCGGGGACTAACGGTCGCAAGCGCGCTTCACGAAGCCATTGACCGTGACAAGCACACCTTTGAAGAAGCGCGGCGCGTGTATCGCGAGTTTCTTTTGTTCTTGGAAAGCATGATGCGGGAGGGGGATGAAAAAAAGATTCTAATCGACGCGACCCCGGATAATCTGATCCCGCGCGGCCGGGTGATGAAGGTCTCCGATGAGCATTTTCTCGTGAGGGTCAACCGGGAGGGGTTCTTCGCCGTTGACCTTGAAGCCAGAGTCCAGAATCCGAGGAATCTTTTCAACCAAACCGATTATATGCTTGGTTTTTTTGAAGCGCTCTCTCCGCTTATGATTTATGCCCCCAGAGTGGCCGCCGCACTGCGTGCCGAGATCGAAGCTTTGGCCCGTGAAAAAGTCGGAGTCGCGATCTTTTTCGACAAAATGCTCAAAGCCGGTGAGAGCACGGAACCGGACCAAAGGGAGAACCGCATATTTCGGGCGCTGGGCGCTTATTTTTCCCAGAGCGGTTCTAAAAGGGAGCAGATTGCCGCCACGCTTCGCATTCTTGGCCCGGAACTTGAAGCCCTCCTTCGCCGTGATTTTCAGGAGATGATCACCGCGGCTTCCGCCAAAATGGAATCGCGCGCCAGCGCCGAGCTCATTGATTTTTTGAGAAAAAGGTCGACCCCTCTTGGCGAGTATGAAGATGCCAGACAGATTTTGATCAGAAGGGCCCGGGAACCGGAGGCGGGCCCGGAGGCCATGGCGGCTTTAAGAGAGGCTCTCGGGATGCGGGAGGGCAAGCATATCCGCCATGACGGAGTTCGGGAAGAGACCGCTCATATCCTCGGGGAACTCGGGGCCGCGGGCCGGGACATTCTTCTTGACGCGCTCGCGAATGAAAATAACCCGCCCGTCCGGATTGGCATGATTAAGGCCCTTCAAGCCACCGGCGCGGTGGAGGAGCGGACCGTGCAGACCGCCATTCAAATTCTCAAAGGCGGGGATGAAGAAGCGGTTCGCGCCCAGGCACTGCTTTTGTTAAGAAGCCATAGCGGACTTGCGCTGCGGGGAATCGCCAACACTTGGCAGGAAGGGCAGCCGCACGTACGCCGTCAAATGACCGAGATTGCCGAGATCCTGGCTCCGGGAGATCTTGCGGCCGCAGCGATTATTTTCAGGCAGGCATCGGCGGATCCGGATCAGGATGTGGCGCGCCGCGGGATTTCAGGTTTTGAAAAAATCGGGGCCGTGAAGGATCTCGCCGGGGTGCTTGAAACTGGCAAAAAAGTGGATTTGAAAAAGCATGCGGCCGAGGCCCTCGGACGGATAAAGGAAGCGCGAAATGACCCCGAACAAAGAACCGCGGCGGTGCAGGCGCTTTTAAAGGCGGTTTCCCAAAGACCCCGCCCGGTACGCATCGCGGCGATCCATGCCATCCGGGAATTTTTTCCGCTCGCGGCGGAAGATGCCGAGGCGTTGAAACAGAAACTCCTGAAGAATATCGAGAGCGAAGCCGAGCAATACGGCCTTGAAAACGATACGCCTCTTAAGAAAGCCGCCCAAGCCACTTTCGGGATGCTTGTAAACGGAGGCGGGAACCAGAAGCGCTCTGAAGTTCGCACCGCCCAGGCCCCCGGGGAAGACGGGGTAAAGGCGGCTTCCTCGGTATCCCGTATTTTGGTCCACCAAGGAGAAACGGTTGTTTCAGATAAGCCGGGAGAGAGGCTTGAGGCGGGCCTTGGATGCTGTCTTGCGGTGGCGGGATTAAACCCCAAAACCGGGCAGCGTGCGCTTGCGCATCTGCTGCCTTCCGGTCACACGACTTTGCTCGCACTCGGGCAGGCGTTCACGATTGAGGATGCTAGAAACCGTTATCTTGAAAAAATTCTCGAGCCTTTTGACGGGCCTGATTGGCGGATCCTGGTGGTCGCTTACGGGAAGTCGGCAGCCCCCGAAAGCGATTACTGGCTCAAGCACGAGGATGTCGAAACTTTTCTGCGCAGCCGCAAAGGGATTGCCCAGATCGGCATTCATGAAGGGCTGCTTGAATGGCCCGGGAACAAAGACCGCACGGATGTCCTTAAATTAGTGGAATTGGATGATCAGGCCAGAGTCGTTATCCGGTATACGAAAGAAAGGGAGACTCTGGCGGGTCCGGTCATCAGTCTCGCGGGTGAAGAGGAACTTCGGCGCTATGAGCAGGCGCCAAGCGGGCCGTCCGCTGATTGGACCATTCCCGGGCAGATTCAAAACAAAGCGCCTTTGGCCGGCCGCCGGATCACCTCGGTGCTTGCCGTGGAATCCGAGCCCCAGGTCGCCGCATTTTTAGAAATGACGTTGAAAGCAGCGCTGCCGCCCGGTCCCGACCGTCCCGGGGGCCCTGAAATCGTGATGATGCCAAATGGCAGGGAGGCTTGGGCCCTGATGGCAAGCCGTGACTTTGATTTGATTATTTTGGACCGCAGCCTTGCGGAGTTTACTGGCTCTGATCTCCTTCTAGCCGTTCCGGAGCGCCAGAAAAAAACGCCCCTTATTCTGAGCGACGCAAGCGGTATGTCTCCGGATCCCCGCGCGGCAGAATCGCAGAATCTGTTTTACCTGGCCAAACCCTACGGACTTCGTGATTTTAAAGCGCTCGCGGGTTTTCTCGAGGGATCTCCCCGCGAAGTTCTCTTACATGAATATGATCGCGAAAAATTTCCGCTTCCGGCAAAGTCCGAAGTACGCACTCCGGCCGTGATGGAAGCCGAGATCCTCGAAGAGGCGCGCACGCTAAGCGCGCTGCTTTACGCCAACGATCAAACTCCCGGCGAACACGTGAAGGACGTGATACTTTCGGCCTATTTTGTGATCGCGCTGAACCGCCCGCCGGTCCTGCCCGCTCCCCCGGCCGAAGATATTGTCGGCGAGTGGGAAAAATACCTCCCGCATATTCTCGCGCTAGCGCGCCGGCACCCGGAGCTTGACCCCGATATCGATATCGATCCGCATTCCCTCCGCTATGAGCGAAGCGGATTTATTCAGGGTTTTGTGCGCGCGAGCGCGCGGCTTGCCCGGGCCTCGGAAGCCGGAGTGAGCCTGCATCCCCAGATGATCAATATGCTTTACTTCTGGGGGCTCCGGAACGTCCCGGAAGTCCGCGCCGCGGCCATCGACGCGCTTTCGCGCATTAAGGGGCATTCTCCGGAACGGCTGATGCTGACACTCTACCGGATGTATGAGAATCCCGAAGCCGGCCCCATGATCCGCGGGGCGATTCTTCAGGCGCTTGCCCGGCTAAACGATTTTTCAAAACTTCAGGAATTAATCGAAGAATCCGTGGATGCGGGAGGAAAGGACCCCGGCTTTATCCGGGATCTGGTGGTCGCGCTCGGAGCCATTCCGACGCCCCCTGTTTACCGCTTTCTTGAGGATCTGCTCGCGCTTAAAGCCCGCGGCGTGAGCCAGGCCGCGCTTCAGGCCCTGCGGCAGCACGGATCGGCTGAAGCGCTCACGAAGCTTTCACAGACGGCTTTTTCGGACGACAGCGCGCTGGCGGTCGCGGCGCTCGCGGAGCTCGCGGCGTATGAAGAAGCCCATCCGGAAGCCGAGCGCGTCTCGCTAAGAATCGCTTCCGCGCACTTAAACTCCCTTTCGCGGGAGGATCAGGTCGAGCGGAAGGATTTGGTGCTCGAGGCCCTTAAAGCGGTCAGGCAGGCGGCCAGCCTTGATGCCGTTCCGGACATGGTTCCCGATCTTATCCTGACTTTGGCCAATCTGGCTTTTGAGCCCAATCCTCCGGTCCTTCGAATTGCCCAAAACGCCGAGGAGGCTTTTAATCTGATCACCCAGCGGGTGATTGATCTGCATACCCAGCGCTCGGAAGTGCGCAGCCAGCCGCAGGGATTCGGGCCTGCCGGAGCCGCAAAGCCGGAATGGATCGGGGTGAGCGTTCACTCCGAAAACTCCGAGGAGGCTCTGAAACTCTACGGCGAACTTGAAGCCGGGGGCCGGTTGCGCGAGAAAATTGCTGTTTCGGAGCCGATGGTTTCACGTCTGCCCGCGGCCATTAAGGCGGAGCTCGAGCGTTATAAAGGAGAGCCAAGCGTCAGTCTTTTTTTTGAAGGCCAGTATCTGGACCGTTGCTGCACGGCCGTGCTCGGGGGAGTTCTCGAATTCGCCGCCGCGCATCCGGAGAAAAAATGGGATCTTAATTTCCCGGTGGATCTCCTGCGCTATGAAGGCAAGATGCCCTGGGCAACGGATTCGCCGGCGGATGAGAAGATCGATTATATTGCCCGGCAGATTCAGATGGCGGCCGTTTCGGCCGGGCACAAGTTCCGCATTTATGTGGACGGTAAGCTTTATCCGGTCGAAGGGGAGGCGGCCAGCCCCGAGGAGGCGGTGCTGAACGTCCGGATCTGGCAGCAGAGCTCGGCCATGGCGGATTGGATGAAAACCCGCCCGCGCTCGGAAATGCGGCTTCTCAAGCCCGAGGACGGTTTCGGCCGCTTCGAGATCCCGCGAGTCGAGCTTGAGCGGCGAACCTATACCGACAGCTTTTCCAAAAAGGAGCGCGAGATTATCACCGGTTTGAAGCAGGATTATTTTATCCGCACAAGCACGGGCCGTGAAATTTTTCTTGCCGATCATCATCAAAAGGCCGCGCTTTTCTGGATGGAGGCGTTCCGAAACGGGCTTATTCCCGCCATGGGCCGGCTCTTTCACCTGGACGGCCATCCCGACGATGTTGTCGCGAGCCGCGCGTTTCAGGCCGTAAAAGGCCTTGGCCCGCAGGCGATACTGCAGGCAAGCTCCGGGGATTTGGAAAAGCGGGTGTCGGCTTTCTTTGATATCGATACTTTTATCGCGCCGCTTGCCGCGACCGGATTTTTGGACCCCGCCCAGTGGCATTATCTGGCCGAGCTTGATAATAATGCCTTCCGCCAGCGCCTGGAGTGGACCGCGCGGAGCTCGGCCGCAGTAAGCCCCTTTATCTTTACCTATGGCCCCGAAAAATCACGGGTGCCTGATATTTTGGGGGAAGGGCTTATGGATATTGTGGATCTCGACCTTGATATTTTTCAAAATGCGTATCTCCGGCTGAAGAAATCCGGCATGGGCGAAAGCGAGATCCGGGAGAAATTAAAGAGCTGGGCAAGCCGGAGCCTGGTGCCGATTCTGGCGCGGGCGAAGGCGCTTTCGATCGTGACCAGCCCGGATTATATCGACCAGGAACTTGCGGCGGAACTCATGAACCATATCCTGGAGGAATTAAACAACCTTCCGCCGGGGCTTCCGCCGCTGATCCCTTTTGAAGAAAATCTTGAATACCTGGACGTGGTGGATTCGAATCGTCAAAAGGCCGCGGAAAATTTGAAACGCCTGCCCCCCGGCTTTTTGGACGGGGTGGCCCCCGTGACTTTTGAAGAAGCCCAAAAAACAGCCGAAGAGCTTTATCCCGAAAACACCGTGCCCGAGTTTCCGGAGGAATACGCGCCGCTTGTCGAACTGGCGCGCAAAGCAGAACCCCGGCTTTTGACATTCTGGCGGCTCGGCGCGGCTTGGGGCAGAGGAGGCGATCAGGCCCGGAGGGCTCTACGCGCCCTGCTTGGACTTCATAAGAACAATGCCGGGCTCACGGATTTCGAAAAGATTTCATTGTCACGGTTTGCGGCGGGGCTCAATCCCTCGCAGGTTGAAAAAGTTTTGGGGGAGGATCAAGCCCGGGCTGTGCGCTCCGAAGTGCGCAGCTCGGTGCTGGCAATCGCAAAGGCCCTCTCACCGCAAGAGAGCCGGTTGCCCGTGAGTCCGCAGGAGCTTGAGAGCGCGGCGCGCAGTCTCTCGGAGCGAAGAATTCCGATCCGGGAACTGGAACTGGCTTTGAAGCGCGCCGTCGAAATAGCCCTCGACGAAATTTTGCCGCAGGCCCAAGGCCGAGATTTGGAGCTGCGAAGCGCGGCGGCCCAAAAAATGAAAGACCGGCTTTTGGCTTTCATTACGGCCAAGCTTGCGCAGGCGGAAGCCTCGGCAGGCCCGGGAGCTAAGATCACACTAGGCCTTGAAATTCCTTCCATGGGAGACCCCCTTGAAGCCCGCAAGGCCTCCGGAGATTACACCGACATCCTGACCGGTTATTTTAAAGGCAGGATCGAAAGGCTGATCCTCTCGGGAAGGCTTGAGAATTCGGATATGGAGCGGATCAAGGATTCCGACATCACGCTCGGCATGGAGCGAAATCCGGCGCAGGCCAAGAATTTTATTCTAAGTGAAAATCAAAGCATGCTGCCCCTCGTGAAAGCCTCCGGGGAGTCCGGAGCCATTCAAAATAAAGCGCTTCTTCCGATTGGCTTGAGTTATGACCCCGCGGCCCAGCTTTCGGCCGAAAGCATGATTTTAGGACGTTTTACGCAGGTTGCCCTGGCCGTGGCGTCGGCGCTCTCGGTGCACACGCAAACCGACGCGGCCGCGCTTCGCGAAGAGCTTTTGCGGGCCATGCTGCTTTCCGAACAGTACGCCGAGGAAACTCAAGGGGTCATCCGGCTTGATGCCAACGGCTTCCCGGTCGTGGATGCCGGCGCGATCGAAGCCCTGCTCACACTCGAAATTCAGGCCGCGCAGGAATTCGCCCAAGCCGCCTAAGCGTTTTATCACGAAAACTCACCCGTCATTTTCTCTATGCGAGAGGGGTCTCTCCTTCGGGAGAGAATGTTGGATTGGGGGAAGAAAGGGCTCTGCCAAAAAGAGCTTTTTCATAGCCATTTTGGGGCCGCATAAGGTATACTTCGCTCTCTCATGAAAAGCTGGACCTATGAAAAAGCGGGGGTGCCGCATCTGAAAGGCGAGCCCTCTTTTAACCGCAGAATTAAAGCGCTAATTGCCTCCACGCGCCGCCCGGGCGTGATGGGAAGCGCTACGGGTTTTGCCGCGCTTTTTGACCTCAAGGCATGCGGTTACAAGGACCCTCTTTTGGTTTCTTCCACCGACGGCGTGGGCACTAAGCTTGAGATCGCGCGGCTCCGCGGGCGGCATGACACGATCGGCATCGACCTTGTGGCCATGTGCGTGAACGACCTTATCACCACGGGCGCCAAACCCGTTTTCTTTCTTGATTATTTTGCCACCGGCAAATTCGAAGCTCCGGTGATGGCCGAGGTTTTAAAAGGCATCGTCTCGGGATGCCGTGAGGCCGGATGCGCTTTGGTGGGCGGCGAGACCGCGGTGATGCCCGGTTTTTATTCCCATGCCGGGCCCGGCGCCGCGCAGTATGACCTGGCCGGTTTTTCGGTCGGAATCGTGGAGCGCCGCGAGGCGCTTGACGGCGGGCGGGTTCGCGCGGGGGATGCGGTGCTCGGCATTGCCTCATCGGGTTTTCATTCCAACGGTTATTCGCTTTTGCGAAAGATATTTTCCGCCCGGGAGCTGAAGGGAAAAATCGGCCGCGAGCTTCTTACGCCGACCCGTATCTATGTAAAACCCGTGCTTGCGATGCTTCGGAAATTTCCGGTGAGCGCCGCGGCCAATATCACGGGCGGGGGCATGGTCGACAATCTTCCGCGCGTTATTCCTTCCGGCCTCAAAGCGCGCATTTTTGAATCCTCATGGCCGAAGCCGAAGCTCTTTGATTTGGTCAGGGATTCTGGTAACATATCGAGCTTCGAAATGATGCGCACGTTTAACCTCGGAATCGGCATGTGTCTTCTCATGCCCAAGGCCGCTAGCGGGCGTGCCCGCAAGGCTTTGAGCGATCTTGGGCACAAGTCCTGGATGATCGGAGAGATTATGGAAAAGCGCCGCGCGTCGGAACATTCCGTGGAGGTGGTATGAAAGTTTTGATTATCGGCTCCGGCGGCAGGGAACACGCCCTGGCCTGGAAGATTGCTCAAAGCCCTCTTCTTAGCAAACTCTACGCGGCTCCGGGAAACGCGGGCATTGCCCAGGTGGCCGAGTGCCGGCCCATTGCTGCTTCGGATATTCAGGGCCTCCTTGATTTTGCCAAAGCCCAGGCGATTGACCTTACGATCGTGGGGCCCGAAGCGCCGCTTGTGGATGGGATCGTCGATCTCTTCCGGAAAGAAGGCCTTCCGATATTCGGCCCCTCCAAGGCCGCCGCCATGCTCGAAGGAAGCAAAGCCTTTGCCAAAGAACTCATGACCAAGTTCAATATTCCCACCGCCGATTACGAAGTCTTCGCCCATATCAATGAAGCCAAGCACTATTGCGTGGAAACGGAAATGCCGGTGGTGATCAAAGCCGACGGTCTTGCCCAGGGAAAAGGCGTCAGCATTTGCGAGACTTCGCAGGAAGCCGTCGCCGCGCTTGACCGGATTATGACCGAAGGGGTTTTCGGCGCGGCCGGAAGCCGGGTCGTGGTTGAAAAAAAACTCGAAGGCGAAGAGGTTTCGATCCTCGCGCTAAGCGACGGCGAAAGGATCATTCCGCTTGCCAGCTCGCAGGACCACAAGCGCGCCTATGATCATGACCGCGGCCCCAACACCGGCGGGATGGGAGCTTATTCGCCCTGCCCGTTTCTTTCGGAAGAAAAATTTTCGCAGATCGTGGATCTTGTGATACGCCCCATGATCGCAGGCATGGCGCGCGAGGGCACGCCCTATCAGGGGCTTCTTTACGCGGGAGTGATGCTTACTAAAAACGGCCCGGTGGTGTTGGAATATAATTGCCGCTTCGGAGATCCGGAGGCGCAGGCGGTTCTTCCGCGCCTTAAGTCCGATCTCCTCCCCGTGCTTTTACAAATCGCCAAAGGCAGGCTTGATACCGAAACCCTGGAATGGCACGACAAGGGTTGTCTTGCCGTGGTGATGGCCTCGGGGGGCTATCCGGGCCACTATGACAAGGGTTTTGTGATCGACGGCTTGTCGGCGGCCGCGCGCAAGCCGGATGTTTTTATCTTTCATGCCGGCACCGCGATGAATGAGAAAAGTCACTTTGTCACCGCCGGAGGCCGGGTGCTTGCGGTGACGGCGCTCGGGGATACGCTCCGGGCGGCTTACGAAAAAGCCTACACCGAGATCGCCCATGTCCGTTTTCAGGGCGGATTTTACAGGCGCGATATCGGCCGGAGAGCTCTGGAGGTGCTGCGATGAGCGGACCCAAAGTTGCCATTCTGATGGGGAGTGATTCCGATCTTGAAATTATGAGAGAAGCCTGGAACGCCCTCGAAGAGTTTAAGATTCCCTGCGAGATGCATGTTCTTTCGGCTCACCGGAGCCCGGAGCTTGTCGCCGCGTTTGCCTCGGGGGCCGCGGGGCGCGGCTTAAAAGTTTTAATTGCCGGGGCCGGCGGCGCCGCGCATCTGGCCGGAGTCGTGGCCGCGCATACGACCCTTCCGGTGATCGGAGTGCCTATCAATTCTTCGCCGCTCGCGGGTTTTGACGCGCTGCTCGCTACCGTGCAGATGCCCGCGGGAATTCCCGTGGCCACGGTCGCCGTGGGAAAAGCCGGGGCGCGCAACGCCGGGATCCTAGCCGCGCAAATCCTGGGTATTTCTGACGCCGCTGTTTCCGGCAAACTCGTTCAATTTAAAGAACGTCTCGCCAGCGGCGTTCGCCAAAAAGACGAGGAACTTCAAAAGAAGCTGTCTGCCGGTGCTTAGGCCGGAGGTAAACCCAAAGTGGTTCAGATGAAAACAGCCGTGATGCTCAAAATGGATCCGAGGGATCCCGATATTTCCCGCATGCGTGAAGTTGCCCGGGCCAGCCGGGCCGGGAAAGTCGTGGCTTTCCCGACCGAAACCGTCTACGGGATCGGCGGGGCGATGAGCGCTCCCGGGATTGAGGCCGCGCTTGACGGGATCAAAAAAAGAGAGCCCGGAAAATATTATTCTTACCATATCGCGAGTTCCGAGATGCTCGAGATGCTCGGGGTCAAGCGTACCCCGGAGATGCGTTTTCTGGCCAAGCGTTTTTGGCCTGGGCCGCTCACGATGATTCTGCCCACAAAAACCGGGGAAAAGGCGGGTGTGCGCTTTCCCCAAAGCAAGATTACTTGCGCGCTGATTACCTCCGCGGGCGAACCGTTTCTCGGGACAAGCGCCAATATAAGCGGCCAGCCTTCGGCCAAGACGGCGCAGGAGGTTTTTAATACCCTTGGCGGGCAGCTCGACTATATTATCGACGGCGGGCCTGCCGAAATCGGCCAGGACTCCACGATTGTTGATCTGACCGGCGCCGCGCCCGTGCTTGTGCGCAAAGGCGCTATGGCGTCCGAGATTGAAACGTGCCTGGAAAATATTCGAAACGGACGGTTTCCGCGCAAAAAAATCTTATTTGTCTGTACGGGCAATTCCTGCCGCTCGCCGATGGCGGCCGGGCTTCTGGAGGCGATGCTGCGCCGCAAGGGGCTTGAGATCCAAATCGAAGTTTCTTCCTGCGGGATCGGAGCGCGCTCCGGGGCAAGCGCCACGACCGAAGCGCAGCTGGTCATGAAGAACCGGGAGATTAACATCGAGGATCATCGCTCGCGGCCGTGTACGCGGGAGGACATGCTTGCCGCGGACGTGATCTTTGCCATGAGTGCCGAGCATTTTTCATTTATCACCGGACTTGTGCCGGATGTCAAAGACAAGATCAAGGTTTTTCATATCATTGACCCGATCGGCATGGGGATGCGTCAGTATGAAGACGCCATCGAGGGGATTGAGAAAAAGATCAAAGATTTTTGGAATGAAATCGTCGGATAACCCCGGAATATGAAAATCGCATTTGCCTGTGATCATCGCGGATTTGAAATCAAATCGAGAGTTCTCGATTTTTTAAAAAAACGCGGCATTGAAGTGATTGATTGCGGCACGAACGGCCCGGAGTCCATGGATTACCCGGACCCGATCCTGAAAGCCGCCGGGCTTGTTGCCCAGGGCGGGGCCGACAGGGCGGTGGGCGCCTGTTACACCGGGATCGGCAGCGCGATCGCGGCCAATAAAGTTCTCGGAGTCCGCGCCGCGCTGGTCGGCCGTGTCGAAGAGGCAAGGCTCGCGCGCGCGCATAATGATTCCAATATGATCATCCTGGGCACCGGATTTCTTTCCCCGGCCCTGATCGAGCCTATTTTAGAAAACTGGATTGACACCCCCTTTGAAGGAGGACGCCATGCCGAGCGGGTTAACAAAATCAAAGCCTATGAGCAAAAGCACATCCGTGGCTAGCCATTTAAAGACGACCGACCCCGAGATTTACCAGGCCGTTCAGGCCGAGGTCCGCCGCCAGAATGAAAACATCGAGCTCATTGCGAGCGAAAACTTCACGTCCCAGGCTGTTCTGGAAGCCGCCGGGTCGGTGCTCACCAACAAGTACGCCGAAGGCTATCCGTCCAAACGCTGGTACGGCGGGTGCGAGTGCGTGGACATTGTGGAGCGCCTTGCCATGGACCGGGCCAAGGCCCTTTTCGGAGCCGAGCATGCCAATGTCCAGCCTCATTCCGGGACCTCGGCCAATATCGCGGTGTTCGTCGCGCTCCTTGAAACCGGGTCCAAAATTCTGGCCATGGATCTTTCTCACGGCGGCCATCTTTCCCACGGCCATAAAATGAATTTCTCGGGGAAATTTTACGATATCATCTCTTACGGCGTGAGCCCCAACGACGAGCGCATTGATTATGCCGAGCTTGAGAGGCTTGCCCTGGAACACAAGCCCAAGATGCTTCTCATGGGCGCTTCGGCCTATCCCCGGGTGATTGATTTCAAACGCGGCCGGGAAATTGCCGACAAGGCGGGCGCGCTGCTCATGGTGGACATGGCCCATTTCGCCGGTCTTGTGGCGGCCGGGCTCCATCCGAATCCGGTCCCGTACGCGGATGTGGTCACCACGACCACGCACAAGACCCTGCGCGGTCCCCGGGCAGGGTTGATCCTGTCACGCGAGGCTTATGCCAAAGCCATTGACTCCGCGGTTTTTCCGGGCATTCAGGGCGGCCCCCTGATGCATGTGATTGCCGCCAAGGCCGTGGCTCTCAAAGAAGCGATGAGTCCGGAATTTAAGGATTACGCCGGACAAGTTGTGAAAAATGCCGCGCGCCTGGCATCGGCCATGGCCAAGCGTGGATTTAGGATCGTGTCCGGAGGCACCGACAACCATCTCCTTTTGGCGGACGTCAAGGTCAAGGGGTTTACCGGCAAGGATGTCCAGGAAGCCCTCGACCGGGTCAAGATTACGGTCAATAAGAACGTGATTCCGTTTGATCAGGAATCGCCCTTTAAAGCCTCCGGGATCCGTCTCGGCACTCCTGCGGTTACGACCCGGGGGATGGGGGAGAATGAAATGGAGCTTATCGCGGGCTGGATTGAGGAAACCTTGAAGGCGCCGCATGAAGAGTCCCATCTGGCCGGCATCCGGGCCCAGGTGGAAGCCCTTACCCGTAAATATCCACTCTATCCGGAACTCCTCGAGCATTCCTGATGCGCTGCCCCTTTTGTAAGAAAGAAAACGACAAAGTCATTGACTCCCGCGCGGCCAACGGCGGCACGGTGATCCGCCGCCGCCGTGAGTGCGAGGCTTGCTCGCGCCGGTATACGACCTATGAACGCATCGAGGAAATTCCGCTTTACGTGATCAAAAAGGATTTGCGCCGCGAGCCCTACGAGAGGCACAAGTCTTTGGCCGGCATCCGCAAGGCCTGCGAAAAAAGGGCGGTCCCTCTGGCCGAGCAGGACAAGATCATCGATGACCTTGAGAAAGTGCTCCGGGAAAAATACGAAAAAGAGGTTTCCTCAAGAGTGATCGGGGAGTACATCATGCAGCGGCTTGCCAAGGCAGATCAGATCGCGTATGTGCGTTTTGCGAGCGTTTATCGCGAGTTTCAGGATGTGAGTCATTTCATGAAGGAGATCAAGGCCCTTTTGCCCAAATAAGGCCGGGCGCGAAAACCCCTTGAAAAAAAAAACAAGGCAAGGCAATATGGAGCCATCTGGGAATCATCCCGCGTGAAACGAAAAAAGGAGATATTCTAATGCCAAAAGCGAATGCAGCGTTTATGAAGCCCCTGAAAGTCAGTTCCGACCTCGCCGCCGTCGTGGGTGC